>NZ_JYGQ01000004.1:0-300097 GCF_000960025.1 Streptococcus mitis
TGGGTTATCTGGGTTAACTGGTTCAACACGTTCTGAAAGGGTTACAGTGTAGACTTGGTCACGTGCTGTATCGTAGTCATAAACCTTCGCACCACCTGATGTGAATTCATCGCTAACAAGTTTATAGCCTTGTTTCTTGAATTCTGTGATTTGACTTGTTGTACTGTAGGCAATGGCTTCACCTGACTTACCTGTCACTTCATCTGTTGTGAGAACACGGTTACCGTTAGTGCTTACATAACGGATAACAGCTTTTTGAGCATCCTTACGATAAGTAACTGTTTCAACACGGTCTTGGTCTTTAGCTTGAACTCCACTTACAGCTGGGATTTCTGATTTATCCGCTGTGTAACCTGCGATGGTTGGTGATACCACTTTATCAAACGTATCATCATTAGTTGTCCAGTCTTGGAAGTCGATATGACCTGTTACCAAGTTGACATTGCTCCAACGTTTGAAGTTCAGTGTTTCAACCACATCATCCTTAGCCTTGCTTCCATCTTCGTAAACGTAATGGATGGTACGGCTAACACTTTCCTTGTTGTCCAAGTTTTCAACTGTTCCTGGCCAACGTGGGCTATCTGGTTGTCCTGGATTGACTGGGGTGTTTGGTTGTGGAGTTGGGTTATCTGGGTTAACTGGTTCAACACGTTCTGAAAGGGTTACAGTGTAGACTTGGTCACGTGCTGTATCGTAGTCATAAACCTTCGCACCACCTGCTGTGAATTCATCGCTAACAAGTTTATAGCCTTGTTTCTTGAATTCTGTGATTTGACTTGTTGTACTGTAGGCAATGGCTTCACCTGACTTACCTGTCACTTCATCTGTTGTGAGAACACGGTTACCGTTAGTGCTTACATAACGGATAACAGCTTTTTGATTTTCTTTTTCAATGACTACATTAGAGTCTTTACCTACAGCATCTAAATCACTATCATCGTTTGGATCAATAGTTTTAGTTTCTGCATCATATCCGCGAATAGATTGGTTGTCACTAATTTTCCAACCAACTGGTGCTTGAGGAATTTCAGTAACATCTGCTCTTGTTGTGTCATTAAAATCGTTTTTATATTGTCGACGAATAGCATCTTCTTTATTCTCGACTACCTCACCATTTGAATTGATGTAATGTCCATCTTTGTCAACTAAATTGATATAACCTAAGTCTTTATACCAAACGTTGACAACTGTTTCATTTATATAGTCTGGGTTAACTGTTAACTCATCAACACTCTTGGCATCTGCGTAGAAACCTGGATTGACCGGTGTCATAACTTTCTTGAAAGTATAATCCAAATCTCCGATAGCACGTTTCCGACGACGTGAACTACCTTGTGCTGCATGAGCCTCAATAGCACTCTTTAATCTCAAGCTCGCTTCTTGATCTAACGGAATATTCCATCCGCCTTTTATATTTGCCTTTGCATCTTCAACTCGAAGTCCCTTTACAGGTTTTAAGGCAGTTTTATCTTTTTCTACTGACTCTTTATCTACTTCAGAAGTTTTTTCAGCCACCTTTGATTCAGCATTTCTCTTTTCAGCTGATTCAATTTTGCTAACTACTTCAACTTTATTAGCAACTTTGCTAGTAGTTGCCCCTCTAAGTTCCAAAGCGATAACTGCTGCTTGAAGATCAGACTCAGCTTGAGATAATTCTGACTCTGCCACATCTGCTTTATTTAATAATCCTTTAGCAGATTGGATACTAGTTTGAAGGCGTTTTACACTGTCTTCAGTGTATAACTTAAGCTCCAATTTTTCTGCGCGCAAAAGGGCCGTTGATAATTTTGTCTTATCAACAGCATTTTTAGAAGATACTTCTTCTTTCTGAATTTTAGCTTCTTCAACTTTTTCTGCTGGCGCTTTAGCTTCATCAGTTTTAGCTGGAGTCGTTTCTACTGGGTTAGCAACAGTTGGAGCTGCATAAGTTGTTTCTTTTTTAGGTGTATAAACTTCTGCTGGTTTAGTAGCTTCATCTACCTTATCAACAGAAACACTATTAGTTGCCTCAGGATGTTGTTCCTCCGCTTGTACTGCTTGCGCATTGGCAGCAGTTCCCAAGACTAAGGCTGTCCCGAGCAAGACACTAGCCGCACCAAAGTGATACTTACGAATAGAGTATCGTTGTTGCATACTATACCAGTCAAATGATTTCTTATGTGAATGTTTCATTGTGAACTCCTAGAAAGTATTTTATAGTTTTAACTCTACAACTATTCAATATATAAATCAATATTTTCTGAAGAATTAATATATTCTGTTTTTGCACCTAAGAGCCACTTATCTTATTCTAAATTTTCTGATTACTAACGACAATTTTCTTACTCTAAGTTTTTTGTACTTTTTAGACAAAAACATGATATAATAAATTAAGGAGGAAATACCTATATGCGTAACCTTTTATCTACGAAAGATCAGCGACAATTACGTTTAATGGAAACCTTGATTCAAAATCGTAATTGGATGAAATTGCATGAACTTGCCGAAAAGTTAGGATGTACAGAACGAATTCTAAAAAGTGATTTAAATGAATTACGTGCTGCTTTTCCAACTATTGACATCCAATCTTCTGTTAACGGAATTATGATAGATTTAGAAGTTAATACTAGCGTTGAAGATATTTATCAATATTTTCTTGCTCATTCTCAATCTTTTCAATTACTAGAGTATCTGTTTTTTAATGAGGGCCTACCTATTTATCGAACAATAGAAAATCTTCACTCTAGTAATGCCAACCTCTATCGATTGGGCAGAAATATTACAAAAACTCTGTCAACTCAATTCCAAATTGAACTATCATTTACTCCATCCGAAATACGTGGCAATGAAATCGATATTCGCTATTTTTTTGCCCAATATTTTTCTGAGCGCTATTATTTCCTAGACTGGCCTTTTCCTGACCTTCCTGAAGAGGATTTAACAGAGTTCACTGACTTCTTCTATAAGATCACGAATTATCCAATGCGATTTTCAATCTATAGAATGTACAAATTGATGATAGCCATCAGTATTTACCGCATTAAAAACGGTCATTTCATCGACTTACCAAATCATTTCTACGATGAATACTACCCTCTTTTGATGAGTATTCCAAACTTTGAGGAGATACTTGTCCATTTTTCTGAAAAACTGGGACTGGAAATCACCCCAGATATCATTGCCCAAATTTTTATATCCTTTATTCAAAACAATCTTTTCTTAGATCCTCAAGAATTCTTCAACTCTTTAGAAGATAACAGTGAAGCAAGATACTCTTACCAATTACTTAGTCAAATATTAGAACGCCTAGCAAAACAATATAAGATTACTTTTACTAACCACGATGAGCTTATTTGGCATTTACACAACACTGCTTTCTTTGAAAGACAGGAAATCTTTTCTACCCCAATCTTATTTGAACAAAAAGCATTGACGATTAAAAAATTTGAAGTTTACTTCCCAGACTTTATGGGAAGTGCACGTCAAGAACTGGCCCAATATCGTCAGGCAATTGGACAGCATGACCATCCTGAACAGTTGGAACACTTGATGTACACCATCTTAACCCATGCTGAAAACCTCTCTACTCAGTTGTTAGAAAATCGACCACCTATCAAGGTTTTGATTATCAGTAATTTTGACCATGCTATATCCCTTACCTTTGTTGATATGCTTTCCTACTACTGTAATAACCGCTTTACCTTCGATACTTGGGATGAATTGGAAACGAGTCCTGAGATTTTAAATCAGACAGGTTATGATATCATCGTGTCTAATTTCTATATTCCAGGAATTACCAAGAAGTTTATTTGTCAAAATCATCTGTCAATAATGGATTTGGTTAATCATCTTAATACTTTATCAAATGAGATTCATTTGTCCAATACTTTATAAGCTAGAAAAAAGTCAGCATAATCCTGCTGACTTTTTCTCTTATCTGATTTCTAAACTTCCTTAACAAAAACCAATTCCTGTGGTTGGGACAAATCTTCTCGGTAGGCAAATCCGGCAAAGTTCAAGCGACGTGCTTCCTCCACAGTTTGTACTTGATTTTCTATTAGAGATGTTAGGAAGGCACCACGCGCTTTCTTGGAAATGGTTGAGTGAATCTTCAGCTGACCACCTCTATCCTCCATGAATTTGAAGGTCACCATTTTTTCTCTGATTTCCTTAGAAAACACAGTCTCAAACTCGGACGACAAGAGAGAAAAAATCATTTCTTCCTGCTTCACAGCTTCATCATAGGCTGCCTTCCAATGGCTCTTCAAAGTCTTACCAGCGACTTTTAACTTCATCAAAAAGTCCAAACGGTGAGGGGCTATGGGTGACAAGGCTGGTACGACTCCGTACAAAGCCGAAGTAATAAAGACATGATTTTCAAGATAGGCCTGTTCTGCATCGTTCAGTTTGTCTCGCTTGATGTGGCGGTACATCAGCCCATCAAAAAGTTTCAAGGCTGGGTAGTGTTGAGCAGTCTGCCTTTTCAAAACTTGGATATTTTGAAATTCTTCCGCCGCCTTCTCAGCTGATACCTTGTAAAAACTCTCCAATTGACTAGCAGAATAGAGAGCCAAGGCATCCAGCACAGCCTGACCTTCTGGTTTTAAAGGAGTGGCTTCAATACTTGGCAAATCTGTGTTCATTTCTTTTGCTGTTGGAATTAAAATTTTCATATTAATAGTGTAGCATATTTTTTTGCCACTACCAAGAAATTCATCTAAAAAACCTCGGTTTGAACGAGGTTTTTCTGTTTATTTTGGCCATCCTAACCAGATAGCCACGAGAACAAGGGCTAGGCCTGCTAAACTTGTTAAGATAGATAAGAATTTATCTTTTTTCTCCTTGAACTGAGAAAAACCTATCTTCAAAGCGAGCAGTCCGAGTAGCATTGAAGCAACCATCACATAAAAACCCATTTGTTTGTCCTCCATTAGTCTTAATTTACCTTATTATAACATATATTTCTTAAATAAACCTTTTTTACTGCACTTTAAATGTCTTGAGATAGTTGTCTTTTCCTACTTGACCTTCGAAGGTTTTACCATTTTCAAGGTAAGGAAGGTCATCTGATACTGAGGCCTTAACCTTGTAAATCTTGCCATCAACTTTAAAGAAGTAGACGGTGTCGCCCTTGATAACAGCTGATTTGAGGTCTTCCACCACACCCTTGATACTTTCTGTCGTTTCATTATCAATTTCAAGGTCGTTTTTATTAGCGTACTTGCTGAGTAGCTCTTCCACTGTCGTAGCTACGATAACGTTTTGGTACTCGACTGCATCTACCAAAGCGTACTCTTTGACCAAGCCAGCATTGTCCTTCAAGCCCATGATGTAGAGAGGTTTGTCATTGAGGTTGATGAGGATTGGGAAGGTTGCCTTGTAGGATTTCTCCTGAACAGCACCTTCGGCTGATTCACGGGCTGATTCTTCGGTCGCAGAAGCCAAACTATACTTAGTGATTTCTCCTGTTCGCATATTTTCAAGGATAAAACCAAGATTACTTTCATCTGCATTGGCCGATGTCACTCCTGTGTATAGGTAGATGTCATTGCCGATAGACAAATAATTATATCCCTTGGTAGTCTGGGTCACGTTTTTCTTGGAAATCATAGCATTCCAGAAACCGTCCTTGTACTTGCCGTTATAGTTGATTTGCTCGATGGTTTCCTCAGCTGGATAAACCCTGTCCACCCATTCTGGAACATCTGCCAAGCTGTATTCCTTGGTTTCTCCATTTGTGGCATCCAAGATAATGACTGAAACAGGACGAGGAACCGCAAGCCCAAATTGCTTTTGGTAAACTGTAGCCACATAGAAAGGATTGCCCTCATCGTCCACCTCAAAAGATGGAGTCTTGAAGATTTTAGTTGGGTACTTCAAGCGTAGGTGACGTTTGACATCACGGTTAAAATATTCCGAGTCTGAATATTTGATTGGTGTCTTCAAGTCCACCAAGTCCGCATTTCCAGTTACCATATCCACCTTGATATATTCGCCGATTCCCTTGGCTTGATTATTAAACCACTTGATAGGATCTGCGTATTCTAGTGGCGTAACTCGATAAGGTTTTCCATCAATCGTCAATTGGGTATAGGTGTCTGCCGCTACGTACTGCGACACCTTATCCGTTAGGGAACCCAAGTAGCGGTCACCAATTTTTTCAGCAGTACTTCTATCTAGAATAGGAACCTTACTGGTGTCACTCTTAGGAAATTCAGTAAAGTCTTTTTCAGTAACCGTGACTACATTGGCATAATTCTTAGCCTGAAAAATGCTAGAAGTCACCAAGGAAACCAAGGCTGCTAAGAGAAGAATTCCTCCAATAGAAGCTAAAAGGATTTTCCCTAACCAATTGATTTTGAAACCCTCCAGATTTAAGGCAGCTTCTGCCTTGCCGTGGCGCACATGCACCGTTTTGACCAGATTGATTCCCTTGCCAAAGCCAAATAAGATTGCTACAACCAGCAAATGCCCACAGAGGAAAAATAGAAATTCCCAGCTGGTTAGGTTAAGGGGCGGTAAAAAGATATACCAGGTCGTTGCGATAAAAATAAGTTCGAAGACTATTCGTTTCATTTGCTTTCCTCCTAAATGATTCGTCCTTCCAAGTGATCCAGTTCATGCTGGCAAATCTGAGCTGGGAAGCCTGTCAAGGTAATGGTCTGTTCCTGCCACTTGCTGTCACGATAAGCAACCCTTATGATTTCATAACGCTTAGTAGGTCTCACACCTGTCAAGGACAAACAACCTTCCTCTGTCTCATAAACTCCTTCAGAGGACAGGAGCACTGGGTTAAACATGACCACAGGAACCAAGCCAAGATTAAAGATAATCACGCGCTTCTGCACCCCAATCATATTGGCAGCCAGACCGACACAAGTCTCACGATTTGCTAAAAGCGTATCCTGCAAATCTCTGGCAAGATAAAGGTCTTCCTGACTTGCCGGCTGAGACACCTGAGATAAAAACAAAATATCCTTTACAATTTTCTTCTCCACTTCCTCACACTCCACTTACTTTTTACTATATTATAGCAATTATAGCACAAAAGCCGATAACTGCAAGCCCTTTCCCTCAACTGTAGCAAAAAGCCATCCGAAGATGACTTTTTTTAAATCGCATTCTTGTCAAAGCCAAGTTTACGTTGAATAAACTTAACAATTTCGACGATAATAATCATTGAGAAGCTTCCGCCCATAACGATTCCCCATTGTGACAAGTCTAGTTTGGTTACGTGGAAGATTCCTTCAAGCGGTTCTACGACAATTGTTGCCATAAGAAGGATGAAGGATACCAAGATGGACCAGTTGAAAGTCTTAGACTTGAATGGTCCAACTGTCAAGATGGACTGGTAAACAGACTTGACATTGTAGGCATGGAAGAGCTGAATCAAACCAAGGGTTGCAAAGGCCATAGTAAGGGCATCAGCATGAATAGCATGATTATCACCCACATGTACTGGGTAAGCAATCGCAAGTCCATAAACACTCATAACAATAGCTGCTTGGAGTACACCTTGATAGATGATAGAAGTCAGAACACCACCTGAGAAGAAGCTTGCCTTACGACCACGTGGTTTATGGTTCATGACACCAGGCTCAGCAGGTTCAACACCTAGTGCAATTGCTGGGAAAGTATCGGTTACCAAGTTGATCCACAAGAGATGAACTGGCTGCAAGACATCCCAACCAAACAAGGTTGATAGGAAGATGGTTAATACTTCAGCAGTATTGGCAGAAAGTAGGTACTGAATAGTCTTTTGAATGTTTGAGAAGACCTTACGTCCTTCTTCAACTGCGACAATGATGGTCGCAAAGTTATCATCTGCAAGAATCATGTCAGAAGCTCCCTTAGAAACCTCTGTACCAGTGATTCCCATACCGATACCGATATCTGCTGTTTTCAGAGCTGGCGCATCATTGACACCGTCACCTGTCATGGCAACGACTTTACCTTGTTTTTGCCAAGCCTTCACGATACGAACCTTGTGCTCTGGAGACACACGGGCATAAACAGAGTATTGACCAACTACTTTTTCAAAGTCTTCATCTGACAATTCATTGAGCTCAGCACCAGTTAAAACGTGGCCTTCTGTATCGTTTGCATCAATGATTCCCAAACGTTTGGCAATCGCTTCTGCAGTATCTTGGTGGTCACCTGTAATCATGATTGGACGGATTCCCGCTTCCTTAGCCACACGAACAGCCTCAGCAGCTTCAGGACGTTCAGGGTCAATCATCCCAATCAAGCCAGTAAAGATTAAATCATTTTCAAGCTCTTCAGAAGTGAGGTTTTCTGGAATGCTGTCAATAATCTTATAAGCACCTGCAAGGACACGCAAGGCTTGGTGAGCCATTTCAGAGTTGTTTGTATGAATGAGGTTTGTAACCTTCTCATCAATCGGAGCAATATCCCCAGCCTTGTCACGAAGAACACAACGTTTCAAAAGTTGGTCTGGCGCACCCTTGACTGCTACAAGGAAACGACCATCTTGCAATGGGTGAACCGTTGACATGAGCTTACGGTCAGAGTCAAATGGCAACTCAGCCACACGAGGATATTTCTCTAAGAATCCTTTGACATCGTAGCCCTTGTCCAAGGCATATTGGATAAAGGCTGTTTCGGTTGGGTCACCAATCAAGTTACCTTCCACATCGATTTTAGTATCATTTGCCAAGACAACTGAGCGAAGTAGGGGCATTTCAAGACCTAGTTCAATGTCATCAGCTGAGTCATGTAGGACTGCATCGTAGAAGACTTTTTCGACTGTCATCTTGTTCATGGTCAGCGTACCAGTCTTATCAGAAGCAATGATTTCTGTTGAACCAAGTGTTTCTACTGCTGGCAACTTACGAACGATAGAGTTTCGTTTGGCCAAAACTTGAGTACCAAGGGCAAGAACGATGGTCACGATAGCAGGGAGTCCTTCTGGAATGGCTGCAACAGCAAGGGCAACAGAGGTCATCAACTCACCAAGTGGATCTTTTCCTTGAATGAAGACTCCAACTACAAAAGTAACAAGGGCAATGACCAAAATTACATAGGTCAAGACCTTAGAAAGGTTGTTCAAGTTTTGTTTGAGTGGTGTATCAGTCTCATCCGCATCTTGAAGCATACCAGCAATATGACCAACTTCAGTATACATACCAGTATTGACAACAACACCAAGACCACGACCATAAGTCACGTTAGAGTTTTGGAAGGCCATGTTGACACGATCACCGATACCAGCATCTGTAGCAAGTTCAACTGTCAAGTCTTTTTCGACTGGCACAGACTCACCTGTAAGAGCTGCTTCTTCAATTTTAAGAGAGTTGGCTTCAAGCAAACGTAGGTCTGCTGGTACAACATCACCTGCTTCGAGGGCAACGATATCTCCAGGTACCAATTCTTTAGAGTCAATCTCCGCCATATGCCCATCACGAAGAACGCGGGCAGCTGGACTAGACATAGACTTGAGGGCTTCAATGGCTTCTTCTGCTTTCCCTTCTTGGTAAACACCAAAGGCAGCATTGATGATAACCACAGCTAGGATGATAATAGCATCTGCGATATCTTCCCCACCAGAAGTCACGACTGACAAGATTGCTGCCGCAACTAGGATGATAATCATCAAATCCTTAAATTGCTCGATGAATTTGACCAGGATTGATCGTTTCTCTCCTTCTTCGAGTTCATTGTGGCCAAATTCGGCAAGGCGCTTTTCCGCCTCACTTGATGACAAACCTTGCTCGGTCGCATCCACAGCCTGCAAGACCTCTTCAGGACTCTGAGTGTAAAACGCTTGGCGTTTTTGTTCTTTTGACATGTGTCTCCTCCTTGACATTGTGTGCAAAACAGACTCTCTTTTCCCCATCGTATCTTTTCACGACAAACAAAAAGAGACCTGTTAATCATAACAAGTCTCGCTGTTTAAGATAGTGCCGGAAAGCATACTTTTCAGTATAAAATTCGGAATGACGACACTATCACAGGTTTCTGCCAGCTACTCCCTTGAGTAGTACTATTATACCAAATTTTGGAAAGTTTTCAAAGAGTAAAAACTGCCTTATTTGAATTTTCCCTTGAAAACCAGTATAATGGTAGAATGCTATATGACTAGAAAGGAAGTTGAATGAAGCAATCTATCTCAAATCTCAAATTAGCTGAGCGTGGGGCCATTATCAGCATTTCAACCTATTTGATCTTGTCTGCAGCCAAATTAGCAACTGGCCACCTCCTTCATTCGTCCAGTTTGGTAGCCGATGGTTTCAACAACGTATCCGATATTATCGGAAATGTTGCCCTCTTGATTGGGATTCGGATGGCGCGCCAACCTGCAGACCGTGACCACCGTTTTGGCCACTGGAAGATTGAGGATTTGGCTAGCTTAATCACTTCCATCATCATGTTCTATGTTGGCTTTGATGTTCTAAGGGATACCATTCAGAAGATTCTCAGTCGTGAAGAAACGGTCATCGATCCTCTTGGTGCAACTCTAGGAATTATTTCTGCATCGATTATGTTTGTAGTTTATCTCTACAATACTCGCCTCAGTAAGAAATCCAACTCCAAGGCACTAAAGGCAGCAGCCAAGGACAATCTTTCTGATGCTGTCACCTCACTTGGTACTACCATTGCCATCCTGGCCAGCAGTTTCAATTATCCCATTGTGGATAAACTGGTTGCCATTATCATCACTTTCTTTATCTTGAAAACTGCTTATGATATCTTCATCGAGTCTTCTTTTAGTCTTTCAGATGGCTTTGACGACCGTCTGCTTGAGGACTATCAAAAGGCCATTATGGAAATTCCCAAAATCAGCAAGGTTAAGTCCCAAAGAGGTCGCACCTACGGTAGCAACATTTATCTTGATATTACGCTAGAAATGAATCCTGACTTGTCTGTTTTTGAGAGTCATGAAATCGCGGATCAAGTCGAGTCTATGCTGGAGGAACGTTTTGGCGTCTTTGATACCGATGTCCATATTGAGCCAGCGCCTATCCCTGAGGATGAAATTTTAGACAATGTCTACAAAAAATTGCTTATGCGCGAACAATTGATTGACCAAGGAAATCAACTGGAAGAACTCTTGGCTGACGATTTTGTCTATATTCGTCAAGATGGAGAGCAGATGGATAAAGAGGCCTATAAAGCCGAAAAAGACTTGAATTCTGCTATCAAAGACATTCAAATCACTTCCATCAGTCAAAAGACCAAACTCATCTACTATGAATTAGATGGCATCGTCCATACCAGTATCTGGCGACGCCACGAAACCTGGCAAAATATCTTTCATCAAGAAACCAAAAAAGAATAGAGAAATCCTGTCATGAGACGGGATTTTTCTATTCTTCTAGCTATCAAACTCACTGAGATACTCATAGCGTTCGTATTTTTCAAGGAGTGCTTCGTTATTCTCATCTAATTCTTTTTGGAGAGTAGCCAGCTTACCAAAGTCAGAACCATTGGCCTGCATCTCCTCTTCAATAGCAGCGATACGATTTTCCAAGGTTTCAATATCGCCTTCAATGCTTGCCCACTCCTGCTTTTCTTGGTAGGTCATGCGTTTCTTGTCTTCACGGACCTTGACCACTTTCTCCTTTTCGACCTTTTGCACTTGATTGGCCATCTCTGTTTCAAAGGCTTTTTCATCAAGGTAATCAGTGTAATGACCAAAGAAAGGACGAATTTTACCATCCTCAAATGCAAGAATCTTGGTCGCTACCTTATCCAAGAAATAGCGGTCGTGACTAACAGTCAAAACTAGACCCGCAAAGCCTTGCAAGAAATTCTCCAAAACTGTCAAAGTCGCAATATCTAGGTCATTTGTCGGTTCGTCCAAGAGAAGAACATTTGGTTTTTCCAAGAGTAATTTGAGGAGATAAAGACGTTTTTTCTCTCCCCCAGACAATTTCTCAATCAAGGTTCCATGCGTCGAACGTTGGAAAAGGAACTGCTCCAGCAACTCTGCAATTGAAGTCGTAGAACCACCGCTGGTCTTGACCTCTTCTGCCACTTCCTGCAAGTAATTGATCACTCGCTTGCTTTCATCCAAGCCCTCAATTTGCTGAGAAAAATAGGCGATGCGAACAGTTTCCCCTATGACAACTTGGCCTTCAGTTGGATCAAGACTTCCAGCAATCAGGTTGAGCAGGGTTGATTTCCCAACACCGTTGTCCCCAACGATTCCAATACGGTCTTTGGCCTGCACCAAGAGATTAAAATCTTGCAAAATGGGCTTATTTTCATAGGCAAAGGAAACATCCTGAAACTCGATGACTTTCTTCCCAATACGACTGGTTTCAAAGTTCATGGTCAAATCTGTTTCAGCAACGCCACCTGAGACTTCTTTCTTCAAGTCGTGGAAACGATTGATACGAGCTTGCTGCTTGGTTGCACGCGCCTGCGGTTGTCTGCGCATCCAGGCCAATTCTTGCTTATAAAGTTGTTCTTTTTTGTGAAGAAGAGCCGCGTCACGCTCATCCTGTTCCGCCTTAAGGCGAACATAGTCCTGATAATTGCCCTGATATTCGGTCAAGCCTGCGCGATCCAATTCGAAAATCCGTGTTGACAAAGCGTCTAAGAAATAACGATCGTGAGTGATAAAGAGAACTGTCTTCTTAGAATTTTTTAAAAAGAGGGTCAGCCACTCAATAGTCGCAATATCCAGATGGTTGGTTGGCTCATCCAAAAGCAAGAGGTCGTGGTTGCCAAGTAAAACTTGCGCCAATTGGACCCGTCTTCTTAGACCACCTGACAATTCCCCAACAGGAGTAGATAAGTCCTGAATACCCAGCTTGCTGAGAACGGTCTTGACCTGACTCTCAATTTCCCAAGCTTGGAGAGAGTCCATTTCTGCCATGACTCGTTCCAAACGCGCTTGCTTGTCCTCACTATAGTTGAGCATAATCAATTCATACTCACGAATAAGCTGGATTTCCTTGAGGTCGCTAGATAAAACCGTATCTAAGACCGTCTTTCTATCATCAAAATCAGGATCTTGGGTCAAGTAACCAATCTGGTAATCATTCTTAGCTGAAAAGGGACTGACATCCCCATCAAAGCCAGAAACACCAGAAAGAACATCTAAAAGGGTGGTCTTGCCAGTCCCATTGACACCAATCAGACCTATTCTGTCTAGGTCATGGATGATAAAGGAAATATCTTTAAAAACGGTCTTGTCACCGACGGATTTACTTAGTTTTTCAACGATAAAATCACTCATTTTTTCTCCCTTAGATAAGCATGGATGGCTTGACGGTCATTTTCCAATTCTCCATCGACAATGGCATACTCAATCTCTGTTAAAATCTCTCCCAAGTCTGGACCTGGTTGGTAGCCATATTCCTTAATCAAAATGCCACCATTAATCTGAATTTCTTTCTTGTCATGAATGGTCAAACTCTGATAGGTCTCTGTGATGACTTGCGGGTTGACTGGTTTTCCTTGAGCCTGACGAAGATTTTCAGCCTGTAAAAGTAAATCTAAATCAAAGCGATAACAATCGCGCTTGCTCAATTCTCCCTTTTCACGCAAGGCCAAAATAGTCAGCAAATCCTGAACTTGCTTGGCAAACTGGCGTGAGGTCTTCCAAGCCTTCAAAAATGGCTGCGCATTTTCAATCTCCAAAGCCCACAGTAGAGCTGCCCAGGCTTGTTCAGAGGATTTAAAGGTGAAATCAGTCTCCAAATCAAACAGTCTATTAAGCTCGTCCTGGCTAGATGCCATATCAGGGAGATAGTCATAAGCTTGACTCTCAATCATGGAAGCCAAACCCCTTCTCCAAAATGGAGCCAGCAAGAGTTTATCAAACTCAACGAAGGTACGCTCCACAGAAATTTTCTCCAAAAGTGGCGTCAAAATTTTCATAGCTTTAAATGTTTCTGACTCAAGTTCGAAGCCAAGACTAGCCTGAAAACGAAAACCACGCATAATCCGCAAAGCATCTTCGTTGAAACGCTCACTTGCCACTCCAACTGCTCGTAAGACTTGCTTTTCCAAATCTTCTAAACCATGAAACAAGTCAATGATTTCTCCTGTATCGTCCAAGGCAAAGGCGTTGACTGTGAAATCACGGCGTTTGAGGTCTTCTTCTAGCGAGCGCACAAAAGAGACCGCACTGGGTCTGCGATAGTCCACATAGACATCCTCTGTCCGAAAAGTAGTCACCTCATACTCCTCGTCCCCATCTAAGACCAAGACAGTTCCATGCTCGATTCCGATATCGGCTGTTCGCGGAAAAATCTGCTTGGTTTCTTCTGGATAAGAAGACGTCGCAATATCCACATCATGGATAGGACGATTGAGGAGGGCATCTCGAACAGAACCTCCAACAAAATAGGCCTCAAAACCTGCTTCTTTAATTTTTTCTAATACTGGTAAAGCCTTCTGAAATTCAGAAGGCATTTGCGTTAATCTCATAATAAGTGTTCTAATCCATAGACAAGCTCATGACGCTTGACAACTTCTTTAATTCCCAAATTCACCCCTGTCATGAAGGAGCTGCGATCATAGGAGTCATGACGGAGTGTCAATCCTTCTCCCTGATTGCCAAAGATGACTTCCTGATGGGCTACCAAGCCTGGCAAACGAACTGAGTGGATGCGCATGCCATCAAAGTCAGCACCACGAGCACCTGCAATCAATTCTTCCTCATCTGCTGCACCCTGCTGGATAGACTCTCGAACTTCTGCCATTAACTCAGCTGTTTTAATAGCAGTTCCACTCGGAGCATCCTTTTTCTTGTCATGATGGAGCTCGATAATCTCCACATTTGGGAAATATTTAGCAGCCTGCCTTGCAAATTGCATGAGTAAAACAGCACCCAAGGCAAAGTTAGGAGCGATTAAACCACCCAAATTTTGTTCACGAGAAAATGCTTTCAGCTCTGCAATTTCTTCACTCGTGAAACCAGTTGTTCCAACTACTGGAGCAAAGCCATTTTCAAGAGCAAAGCGTGTATTTTCATAGGCAACAGCTGGTGTAGTAAAGTCTACCCAGACATCTGCTTCAAAACCGACCAAATCAGCCTTATCCTTGAAAACAGGAATACCCTGCCATTCTGATTCAGACTCAAAGGGATCCAAAACTGCTACCAAGTCCAAATCTGAATCAGCCAAGACCATCTGACAAGCAGCTTGTCCCATCTTTCCCTTAAAACCAGCAATAATTACTCGAATACTCATCTCTACTCCTGACTAAGATACAAAGGACGATAGCTGCCCTTGAAAAATAGGGAATGACGCTGACTTTCCATGAAAGGCAAGACAGGCATCTTTTTTCAAGAGGCAGGTAGTCCGTGTTCAATTTCTAAGATACAAAGCCTGTAAGAACACAGAGTGAAAATAGGAGTTCTAATCAAGGAGTGTCTCCTCCTTGGAAGAACTATCTTTTTCACAAAGGGTTCCAGGCGTGTTCAATTATCAAGATACAAAGGGCCTTAGCTGCCCGTGAAAAATAGGGGATGGCGCTGACTTTCCATGAAAGGTAAGACAGGCATCTTTTTTCAAGAGGCAGGTAGTCCGTGTTCAATTGCTATTTCTTAACTAGCCTAGAAGCGCCAACTAAATCACTGGAATATAACCCAGAGCAATGCTTCCTGCTCCTAGGTGTGTCCCAATGACACTACCAAATGTAGCAAGTGAAATATCCGTACCCACTTCAGAATCTAGCAAGTGCTGACGCAATTCCTCAGCCTTTTCAGGAGCATTCCCGTGAATGACAATGATACGATATTGGCCTGAAGCTGTGACTTCCTTGATAATCTCAATTAAGCGCTTGGTTGCTTTCTTTTCAGTACGAACTTTTTCGTAAACTTCAATCACACCTTGGTCATTGAAATAGAGGATTGGCTTAATGCTTAGCAGATTGCCCAAAATCGCAGCTCCATTTGAAAGGCGTCCCCCTTTTACCAAATGATCCAAATCATCGACCATGATGAAAGCAGATGTGTGACTAATTTGAATAGCTAGCTTATCCTGAATAATGGCAAAGTCATCGCCCTGGTCTCGCCAGTTAAAGACACTTTCAACCATGATACCCAGAGGAGCACTTGTAATCAAAGTGTCTGGGAAGGCAATGGTTAAGCCCTCATAATCATCGACCATGTACTGGATATTTTGGTAAAAACCTGAAATTCCAGAAGATAGGAAAAGCCCCAAAGCATGGGTATAGCCTTGTTCTTTGAGCGAAGTTAGAATCTCATCTAACTTGGCAATACTTGGTTGACTGGTCTTAGGCAATTCAGAAGCCTGAGCCATTTTTTGGTAAAATTCCTCAGCAGTCAGATTGATACCCTCAACATACTCCTCACCATCAATATTGACAGGAATATCCAAGACATATAAATCTTCTCTTTGCAAGGTATCTGCACTGAGATAGGCAGAGGAATCTGTGATAACAGCTAATTTCATATTAGAACTCCAAATTGATTCCTGGTAAGTCTAATGCAATTTCAGTTACTTCGTAAGTCAAACGGTTGAGCATGTTCAAACATGGACGAGCCAAGGTTTCCACTTCTTCTTGGTTCAATTCACTTGGTTCGTTAACAATACGACCATCGATATGATTCACCTGTGAAATGGTTCCACTGATGACAAATTTATCAAATACAATCATAAAACTCAAGACAACAATCAAGGAAGTCACTTGATTTTCTTGGTCATGTTGAATTAATTGGAAGTTCACATCCACCTTAGTTTCAGGAGCTCCATTTTCATTTTCCCATTCAAAATTACGCGCATCAAAATGATACTGACTAACAAATTCTTGTTCACGTTTAAGATTCATGTCTTTCTCCCTTGGCTACAATATTATAAGCTATTGTACCATAATTTTTTATTTTCATCTAGTTTTCTAGGATTTAGTCAATCCCGATTTCAGCTCGAACTACGTCTGCGATGGTATCAACATAGTAGTCCACTTCTTCTGTTGTAGGAGCTTCTGCCATAACACGCAAGAGGGGCTCTGTTCCACTTGGACGAACAAGGATACGGCCATTCCCTGCCATTTCAGCTTCCATCTTCTCGATGATAGCCTTAATAGCTGGCACTTCCATAGCCTTTTCCTTCATGGCATTTTCCACTCGGATATTGACTAATTTTTGTGGATAGATGGTTACTTCTGCTGCTAACTCTGACAGGCTCTTACCAGTTTCCTTCATGATTTTTGTCAATTGAACAGCTGATAATTGACCATCACCTGTTGTATTGTAGTCCATCAAGATGACGTGACCAGACTGTTCACCACCGAGGTTGTAGCCTGATTTTCTCATTTCTTCCACAACATAGCGGTCGCCAACTGCAGTGACTGCCTTGTTAATGCCTTCACGGTCCAAGGCCTTGTGGAAACCAAGGTTGGACATAACAGTTGTCACAATTGTATTTTGGGCCAATTGTCCTTTTTCAGAAAGGTACTTTCCGATAATGTACATGATTTTGTCACCATCAACGATCTCACCATTCTCATCAACAGCAATCAAACGGTCACTGTCTCCGTCAAAGGCCAAACCAATCGCTGATCCGCTTTCTTTGACCACTTCTTGAAGGGCTTCTGGGTGGGTTGAACCAACATTAAGATTGATGTTAAGACCGTCTGGTGTTTCCCCGATAACCGTCAATTGAGCGCCAAGATCTGCAAAGATTTGACGGGCACTTGTAGAAGCTGCACCATTGGCCGTATCCAAGGCAACCTTCATTCCTTCAAGAGGAGTTCCAGTTGAAACAAGATATCCTTCATACTTACGCAAGCCTTCTGGATAATCTACCAAGGTTCCCAAGCCTTCAGCACTTGGACGTGGCAGAGTGTCTTCTGCAGCATCTAGCAGGGCTTCAATTTCTGCTTCTTTTTCATCATCTAGTTTGAAACCATCACCACCAAAGAACTTAATCCCATTATCAAGGGCTGGGTTGTGGCTAGCAGAAATCATGACACCGGCACTTGCCCCTTCAGTTTTAACCAAGTAAGCTACTGCTGGTGTTGCAAGAACACCAAGTTTGTAGACGTGAATCCCTACAGAGAGGAGACCTGCCACCAAGGCAGATTCTAGCATTTCCCCTGAAATACGTGTGTCACGTCCTACAAAAACTTTCGGTGCTTCCGTTTCATGTTGGCTAAGAACATAGCCTCCAAAACGTCCTAGTTTAAAGGCCAATTCTGGCGTTAATTCTACGTTAGCTTCTCCACGGACTCCATCAGTCCCAAAATATTTACCCATTTTTATAAAATCCTTTTCCTATTTTTAATTCGTTTTTGAACTAGTTGCTTTCGATGACGAAGATGTCTCCGACGAACTGCTTGTTGTTGAATTTGATGTACTTGAACTTGGTGCTACTGGTTTTGTAGTCACCTTCATTGTTGTGTCGAACGGAGTAATAACTGCCGGTAAGACAACACCATTACGGTCGATTGCCTGCAAAGGTACCGAACCACTGTAATTACCTGTTATGCGTTCGCTGGTTGGTAAAAGTGCAATAATTTTGTCAATCTTAGCTAATGTTTCTTGGTCAGTTGTGACCGAAACGCGTTCATTTGACACGGTTACACTATCAAGTTGTAGCTTCGGATCAATCTGGCTTTGGTCAACTTGTGGCACAACAATCATCCCATCTCGTTTAACCTTCTTCCCAACTTTCACTGTAATCTTTTGAGGCGTTGCCACAGCAGTCAATCCACTTGGAAGATTTTCAATATTTAAGGGAACTTCAATTGTTCCAATACTGGCATCCGTCAAATCAGCAGTTACCTTAAACTTACGAGTGCTCTCCTGCATTTCGCTGGCCAAGGTCACACGATTAGCTCCGGTTAATACCACTGAAACTTCTGATGCAAATCCGCTAATGAAATACTGTTCATTATCATAGTGGATATCGATAGGAACGTTCGTTATCGTATTGGTGTAGGTTTCTGATTTGACCTGCCTTGCGGTATTGCTATTTTGAAAGTTGGTTGACGTTGCATAGATAAATAAGACACAAGCAAAAAAAAGAGATGAGATGATATATAGACTATTTTTTCTCATATTTCCAACCTCCTAGCAAACGGTCCTTGAAACTGACTTTTTCCTCAACAGCTGGCAAAAGAATTGCTCGTAGCTCTGCTTCAAATTCTTCAATCGTCAAATCATGCTTGAAAACCCCATTGTAGGTAATAGAAATACCACCTGTTTCCTCTGAGACGATAAAGGTCAAGGCATCGGACACTTCTGATAAACCGATAGCCGCTCGGTGTCTGGTCCCAAATTCCTTGGAAATCCCTGTGCTTTCTGTCAAGGGCAGATAGGCAGAGGTTACTGCTATTCGATTTTCTCTGATAATCACAGCACCATCGTGTAGAGGAGTGTTGGGAATAAAAATATTGATGAGGAGTTCTGCCGAAATTTTGGCATCCAAGGGAATTCCTGTCGCGATGTATTCTTGTAAGGTCCGAACTCGTTGAATAGCAACCAGAGCACCAATCTTACGGGGACTCATATATTCAACCGACTTGACAAAGGCACGAATCATTTGCTCCTCTGCACTAATTTGAGCAGTAGAAAAGAAATCTGTCGCCCTTCCCAAGCGTTCCAAACCAGTCCGAATCTCTGGAGAGAAGATAACAACCGCAGCAATAACCCCATAGGTGATAATCTGATTAATCAACCAAGAAATCGTTGTTAAACCAAGGATATTGGCCACAACCTGAGCTAATACAAAGATCAAGACCCCCCGCACCAAAATCATAATCTTGGTACCAGCTATCGCTTTTGTAAAACGATACAAAACATAGGTCACAATCAAAATATCAAACAGATTGATGGCAATACTCCAAGGACTAGAAAACAAGCTAGTCCAATATTGCAGGTTGGATAATTGTTGAAAGTTCATCTGCTGTCTCCTCTCTGTCCAAACACGTTCCTCTCTATTATACCATTTTTCTGGCATTTTTTTCCCTATCCTACTTCATTTTAAATTAAGGAAAAATATGATAAAATAAACTGACTAGAAAAAACAAAGGAGAAACCATGTCTCAACTATATGATATCACTATTGTAGGTGGTGGTCCAGTCGGGCTTTTTGCAGCCTTTTATGCCCATCTACGCCAAGCCAAGGTCCAAATCATCGACTCTCTTCCCCAACTAGGTGGACAACCTGCTATTCTCTATCCTGAAAAGGAAATCCTAGACGTCCCAGGTTTCCCAAATCTGACTGGAGAAGAGTTGACTAACCGTCTAATCGAGCAATTAAATGGCTTTGATACCCCTATTCATCTCAACGAAACGGTTCTTGAGATTGAAAAACAAGAAGAAGGCTTTGTAATTACAACTTCTAAAGGAAGTCACCTGTCTAAAACTGTTATCATCGCTATGGGTGGCGGTGCCTTTAAACCACGTCCTCTAGAACTAGAAGGCGTTGAGGGCTATGAAAATATCCACTACCACGTTTCCAACATCCAGCAATATGCTGGTAAGAAAGTGACGATTCTGGGTGGTGGGGACTCAGCTGTTGATTGGGCTTTGGCTTTTGAAAAAATCGCACCAACTACCCTTGTCCACCGCAGAGATAATTTCCGTGCCTTGGAACACAGTGTCCAAGCCTTGCAGGAATCATCAGTGACCATCAAGACACCATTCGTCCCTAGCCAACTCCTTGGAGATGGAAAAACGATTGACAAGTTGGAAATCACAAAAGTTAAATCTGATGAAACAGAAACGATTGACCTAGACCACCTCTTTGTCAACTATGGTTTCAAATCTTCTGTCGGTAACCTTAAAAACTGGGGTCTGGACCTCAACCGCCACAAGATTATCGTCAACAGCAAACAGGAATCCAGCCAAGCAGGTATCTATGCTATCGGTGACTGCTGCTACTATGATGGAAAAATTGATCTGATTGCGACAGGCCTCGGAGAAGCACCAACCGCTGTTAACAATGCCATTAACTACATCGACCCTGAGCAAAAAGTACAACCAAAACACTCAACCAGTTTATAAAAAAGAACCACGAGTCCTACGATTCGTGGTTTTATAGTTCATCGGCTATCTTATTGATTTTTCTGAGTCTGTGGTTGACACCACTTTTGGTCAGAGGGCTGCTGAGGCTATCTGCCAACTGTTGGATAGAGTAGTCTGGATGTTGAATCCGCAGTTGCGCTACTTCCTGCAAATCCACTGGCAGATTTTCTAAGCCCATGATATCTTTGATTTTGCTGATATTGTTGATAGTCTTCATGCTGGCAGAGACTGTCCGAGCGATATTAGCTGTCTCGGCATTATTGGCCCGATTGAGGTCATTACGGGTTTCTCGCAAAATCTTAACCCGCTCAAAATCATCACGCGCCTGCATGGCTCCGATTACTATCAAGAAGTCCATAATATCTTCGGCTCGCTGGAGATAGGTCACAGCTCCCTTCTTGCGCTCAAGAACCTTAGCGTCCAGTAAAAACTGCTGGAGAAGAGAGGCAATCCCTTGCGCGTGGTCCAAATAAACAGAACTGATTTCCAACTGGTACTTACCTGACTCAGGGTCACGAATGCTACCATTTGCCAAAAAAGCACCACAGAGATAGGCACGACCTGCTTCCTCGTCTGATAAAATCTCCTCATCAATACCTGTTTCCAGACCAAAAAAGGAGTCTGCCAAGTGCAAATCACTCAGCAGGTCCTGCACCTTTTCATCTGTAAAAACGGTATAGACTCGATTCTTACGAAGATTACTTCTTTGGTGGTGACGAATTTCCGATTTGATTTCGTAGAAATGGAGAAAGGACTCATAGAGGTGACGAGCCAGTTTGGCATTTTCTGTCACGACAGACAAGGTTAGGCCCAAAGTCGAGAGACCGATACTGCCAGACATCTTGATAATGGCAGATAATTCATGCCGACTTAGATGGTGCTGACCTAGGATTTCTTCTTTTACTGCTACTGTGAAACTCATTTTCTCACCTGTATGATGCGCATCAACTCGTCCACGATCAAATTCCCATCGTGGAAGGCACCCCCATTTTCCAGACGAAGGAAGTTGGATGAAATCACGCGCGGAACTTGCTTACAAAGACCAGTAAAATCATGTTCCACCTGCACCAAGTATTCATCAAAACGGTTGGAATTCATGTATTCCTGAGGCACTTTTTCAATATTCACCAAGACAGTATCGATAAAAGGTCGACCAAGGTGACGATGCAAGACCTCCACGTGGTCACTATCTGTAAAGTGTTCCGTCTCCCCACGTTGGGTCATGATATTGCAGACATAGGCGATTTCTGCCTTGGTTTCCAAAAGCGCCTGCCCGATTTCCTTAATTACAATATTGGGCAAAATAGAGGTAAAGAGAGAACCAGGTCCGAGGACAATCATGTCACTTTCAAGAATGGTCTGCACCACTCGACGGCTAGCCAGAGGCGTATCATCGTTAAGGGTATTGGTCACATAGACATGGTCAATCATGCCTGGATGGTCTGCAATATGGCTCTCTCCAGCCACTTCTGTCCCATCCTGAAAGACTGCGTGCAGGGTCAAAGGATGGTCACTGGAAGGATAAATCTTCCCAGTTGTATGGAAAAATTTGCTCAATAACTGCATGGCATTATAGGTCGAACCCTGCATTTCTGACAGGCCAGCAATGATGAGATTACCCAATGGATGGCCAGCAAAGGCTCCCGCATCCTCAGAGAAGCGATACTGAAAGACCTTTTCATAAAATTTTGGCATATCTGACATGGCTACAAGGACATTGCGGAGATCGCCTGGCGGTGTCAACTGCTGCATATTTTTTCTGAGTTCACCTGAAGAACCACCATCATCCGCCACCGTTACGATAGCAGCGATTTCCACATCTTTTTCCCGCAGGCTTTTTAGAATGACAGGAATCCCAGTTCCTCCACCAATCACCGTTATCTTTGGTTTTCTCATGAACGGTTTACCGTTTCCTTTCTTCGGTCTTTGTCGCGATGCCCTTCATTGACAGGCCAATTCTTGGATAAGTCCTGCGCCAAGCGTTTAGCAAAGGCCACACTACGGTGTTGTCCACCCGTACATCCCATGGCAATAGTCAAAACAGACTTTCCTTCCTTTTGGTAACTTGGCAAAATCGGCTCAATCAAGGCCAACAAATGTTGATAAAAGTCTTCTGACTCAGGATGGTTCATGACATAATCATAAACAGGTTCATCTATACCCGTTTGGTTTCTCAGTTCTGGTAGGTAGTAGGGATTTGGCAAGAATCGGACATCAAAGACTAAATCTGCATCAATCGGGATTCCATATTTAAAGCCAAAAGACATGACTTCGATACGGAAAGACTGGGCTTGTTCCTGATCAGAAAACTGCTCTGCAATGGTTTTACGCAGTTCACGAGGAGTAAGTTCAGTTGTATCCACCACATTTTGGCTCATATTTTTCAAAGGCGCCAAGAGTTCACGTTCCAGCTTGATGCCATCCAAAATCCGTCCATCTGCAGCTAGTGGGTGACTCCGTCTGGTTTCCTTGTAACGAGCGACCAATTCCTTGTCAGCTGCATCCAAAAAGAGAATTTTAAAGTCCAGTTCTTCCTTGTTTTCCAACTCATCCAAAACAGCTTGAATCTCTGAGAAGAAAGAACGGCTACGCATATCTACTACCAAGGCCAACTTATGGTCGTCTTCCTTTGTTTCCACCAACTGCAAAAACTTAGGCAAGAGAGCTGGAGGCATATTATCAATAGTAAAATAACCCAAATCTTCGAAGGACTGAATGGCAACTGTTTTCCCTGCACCACTCATTCCTGTCACAATCACCAAGTGAAGTTGTTTCTTTGTCATCTTTTTCTCCTTATATCAAAAGAAGTTTGGCAACACCAAACTTCAACTAGCTTATCCAATCTCTGCGATGACTTCGATTTCGACTTTTACATCACGAGGAAGACGAGCTACCTCTACTGCTGAACGAGCTGGAAATTCCTCTTTAAAGGCCGTTTGGTAAACCTCGTTAAAAGGAACAAAGTCGTTCATATCGCTCAAGAAACAAGTTGTTTTGACAACATGGTCAAAGTCAGTTCCTGCCTCTGCCAAAATAGCACCGATGTTTTTTAAGACTTGTTCTGTCTGTTCTTGGATCGTTTCTCCAACGATTTCCCCAGTTTCAGGAGAGAGAGGAACTTGACCACTAGCAAACAAAAGGTTGCCAACGATTTTTCCTTGAACATAGGGTCCGATAGCCTTTGGAGCTTTGTCTGTATGAATTGTTTTTGCCATTTTCTTTTCCTCACAATTTTTCTAAGATTGCATCCCAAGCCTCATCCATCCCTGCCTTGCTGACAGATGAAAAGAGGATAAAGTCGTCACTTGGGTCAAAGTTTAATTTCTTTTTGATTGCTGATTCGTGCTTGTTCCATTTACCACGTGGAATCTTGTCTGCCTTGGTCGCCACAATGATGACTGGAATCTCATAATACTTAAGAAATTCGTACATCTGCACATCATCTGCTGACGGGTCATGACGAAGGTCAACTAGACTGACCACTGCACGGAGATTTTCCCGAGTCGTTAGGTACTCCTCAATCATGCGCCCCCACTTTTCACGTTCCTTTTTAGAAACACGGGCATAGCCATAACCAGGCACATCCACAAAGCGCATCTTATCATCGATATTAAAGAAGTTGAGAAGCTGGGTTTTACCAGGTTTACCTGATGTTCGGGCTAGATTCTTGCGGTTCAGCATGGTGTTGATAAAGCTAGACTTGCCAACATTTGAACGCCCTGCTAGGGCAATCTCTGGCAGTTCATCCTGTGGGTAGTGGGATTTATTGGCCGCACTGAGCAAGATTTCAGCATTGTGTGTATTGATTTCCATAGTCACCTCTAGGCTGTTTCCAAGATTGGTTTATCCGTTCCATCGACAGCTTCTTTTGTGATGCGAACCAATTTCACATTTTCCTGACTCGGTACTTCAAACATGACGTCTAGCATGGTTTCTTCGATGATCGAGCGAAGACCACGCGCACCAGTTTTGCGTTCGATAGCCTTATTGGCGATTTCTTGAAGGGCTTCGTCGTCAAATTCCAACTCGACATCATCATAAGAAAGCAAGGTTTGGTATTGTTTGACCAAGGCATTTCTTGGCTCTTTCAAGATACGAACCAAGTCATCAACCGTCAATTGCTCAAGAGCAGCAAAAACAGGCAAGCGTCCAATCAACTCAGGGATAATACCAAATTTTTGAATATCTTCTGCGATGATTTCTTGCATGTAAGAGCTGTTTTCGTCAATCGCTTTATTATTTTGACCAAATCCGATGACTTTTTCACCCAGACGTTGTTTGACAATTTCTTCAATGCCATCAAAAGCACCACCCACGATGAAGAGAATATTTTTGGTATCCACTTGAATCATCTCTTGTTGCGGATGTTTGCGTCCACCTTGAGGCGGCACGCTAGCAACAGTTCCTTCGATAATCTTGAGAAGGGCTTGTTGCACGCCTTCACCAGAAACATCACGTGTGATAGACACGTTCTCACTCTTCTTAGCAATCTTGTCAATTTCATCCACATAGATAATGCCACGCTCTGCACGTTCAATGTTAAAGTCAGCAGCCTGCAAGAGTTTGAGAAGAATATTTTCCACGTCCTCACCCACATAACCAGCCTCGGTAAGAGCTGTCGCATCCGCAATCGCAAAAGGCACATTTAAGCTCTTAGCCAAGGTCTGAGCAAGGAAAGTTTTCCCTGAACCAGTTGGGCCAATCATCAAGATGTTTGACTTCTGCAAATCCACATCTTCTGACTCTTCACGCGTATCGTGGAAATTGATACGTTTGTAGTGGTTGTAAACTGCCACTGCCAAGGCACGTTTGGCACGATCTTGACCAATTACATAGTGGTTCAAGATATGGAGGAGTTCGATTGGTTTTGGAACTTCAGACAAGTCTGCCAAGACTTCTTCCGCCAACTCCTCACGAATGATTTCCTGGGCTAACTCCACACATTCATTACAGATAAAGGCGTTGTTACCTGCGATTATTTTTTGTACTTCTTCTTGGCTTTTGCCACAAAATGAGCAATAAACCATCATATCATTATTCCTATTTGTAGGCATGATTTCCTTCCGTTCTATTCTATACTGTCATTCTATCTAAAATAAGGTCATGTAAAAAGCATGGATACTATTGACCAAATTGGTAAAGGCATTTAACCAGAGCAGGACAGAAAGTCCATAGCGCTTTTTACGAAAAGCCTGTGCTCCAGCAAGCAAGCAGACCAAA
Organism: Streptococcus mitis; assembly: GCF_000960025.1. Lineage (GTDB taxonomy): Bacteria > Bacillota > Bacilli > Lactobacillales > Streptococcaceae > Streptococcus > Streptococcus mitis_DH. The sequence continues at coordinate 26,171 of NZ_JYGQ01000004.1, forward strand.
CACAGCATGGCTGTAAAAAAACCAAATATACTACGTTCCATTAGACTTCCTTTCTCTTGCGGTATTGGATGGTAAAATCATAAGGATTCTTCTCATCTTTGGTATAGGATTTGCTTGAAACTGTCTCAAAAAGAGACAAGTCAAACTCCTCAGGGAAATAGGTATCTCCCTCCACCCGAGCATGAATTTGAGTCACAATCACTTCGTCAAGGTAGGGCTCAAAAGCCTGAAAAATCTGCTTCCCACCGATAATATAGAGATTCTTTTCTTGAGCCTGATACCAGTCCAAGACAGACTGGATATCCTGAAAAGTAGCAACTCCATCTATCTTTTCTTCTGGGTTACGTGTCAAAATCAAGGTCTCCCGTTTTGGAAGCAAGCGACGCCCCATCCCATCAAAGGTCACGCGCCCCATCAAGATAGCATGATTCAGAGTTGTTTCTTTGAAGTGTTGCAGTTCTGCTGGTAAATACCAAGGCAGACGATTGTCCTTACCAATCACACCCTCTTCATCCTGGGCCCAAATAGCTACAATTTTCTTAGTCATGCTTCCATCCTTTTCACTGATAGTACTATTTTATCAAAAAACTCAAAAAAAGACTGGTTTGGAATAGCTTGCAGAATAGAAAAAATCTGTAAGAAAATTCCTACAGATTTATATATCTATTATTTCTTACAAACCGGGAGCTTGTCCAAGTTCTGCCGCAAGCATCCAAACCGTTTTCTCAAGTTCAGCTTTAGCACCAACAAAGATATCGTTTGTCACATCATCACCTTCTTCATCAGTAACATCCAAAGCTTTTTGGAATAGAGTGATGAGATAACGATAAACATCTAGGACACGTTCCAAGCTTTCTTCAACGTTACGGAATTCTCCTTCTTCTTCTTCGATTTCACTGTGTTGAAGGAATTCTGTCAAAGTTGAGTAAGGTTTGCCACCAAGGGTAATTAAACGTTCGCTGATTTCATCCAAGTGACCATCAAGAGCATCCATGTACTCATCCATTTTTGGATGCCATACAAGGAAACCACGACCACGCATATACCAGTGTACTTGGTGCAAAGCCACATGAGCTACGTACAAATCAGCAACAGCTTGGTTCAATACTTCCTTTGTTTTTGCCAATGCTACTGGCGCTGCTTTTGTCAATGATGTTACGTCTTTTACTGCTTCTTTTTTCAATTCTACCATTTTATTTTACCTCGTTTATTATTTTTTGTAACCACTTCTTAATGATTACTACCTTAGTATACTACTAAGGAAAACCAATAGCAAGCCAAATGACTCACATGAGAAAAGTTGCAATAGACTGATAATTTAAGAATTTTTTAGAATGAAACCCAGTCACTTTCAATCTCTCTTAACAGAGATAAAATAAAGAAAAGAGCATACAAATGTACACTCTTTTCTCAGTTTTACATCTTAATACCAGACGCTGACATCCACACGTCCTCGAATCCCTTTAAGAGAGTCAGATGAAGTATATTGCCATCCTTTTTCTCCTGAATAATGAGGATTATTCCAATCAAGCGCATCCGTATAGGCTGCAACCCAGTTTACATGTTGTAAAATATTTGGATGATTCAAACGAGTTTGCAAAAGTTGACGATAGCTATAAACTTTCACGTTTTGGTAACCAGCATGCTTCATGGTTTCCATATACTTATTGATAATTTTAACCCAAGTGTCTGTATCTGCTGGAGCTTTCTTAGATTTATTTTCATACTCCCAGTTTTCAACATCATAGTAGATTGGATAAGATAAGTTCATCTTGTATTTCTTCAAGAGTTCAATAGTCTGCTTAGCATCATTCTCAGCATCTGTTTCATTTTCTGCATAGGTATAAAGATAAACACCATAAGGAATACCTAGTCGATTAAATTCTTGAATATTATGTGCCAATTCCTTATCTTCTACACCGCTGTATCCTAAGCGCACAATAACACCATCAACTCCATTTTCCTGGATAACCTTTTTCCAATCACTAATGCGGCCATTATGCTCACTGACATCAATAACCTTCTTAGCACGGTCAGTTCCAACCTGTTCTTCACGATGGTTAAAGAAATAACGGTGTCCATTTCGATAAACCCAACCAACATTCAAGGCTTTCTTTTCTTTCAGTTCCCCTGAATCGGCAAAAGTATAACGAGTATCGTCCATGATTAACTCACCTGTTGCCATGACACCACTTTCAGTAAGATAGTAGTTTCCATGCCACTCATCTTGAGCCATGTATCCCCACTTCTTGAAATAATACCACTTTCCATCAATCTTTTGCCACTGTTCATTAGCATAAGAACCGTCTGCCTTAAGATAGAACCAACTCTTATAATGATTATCGTAAAGCCATTCGTTTTGCATCATAGCACCTTGACCATTCAAGAAATAATCTCCTTGCCACTGACTTTTAGCCATATAGCCCCACTTCTTGAAATAGTACCATTTGCCATTGATTTTCTGCCATTCTTGTTCTGCATAAGAACCATCTGCTTTGAGGTAGAACCAGCTCTTATAATGGTTATCGTAAACCCATTCATTTTTAGCCATGTAACCACCCGCTTTGAGGTAGTAGTTTCCATGCCATTCTTTTTGGGCATAACGACCATCTGATTTTATATAGAACCAAGCCTTGTAGCTAGTATCGAAGATCCACTCACTCCTAGCTTTTGAACCATCTGCTTTTACATAGAAGTCACCTTCCCAATGTGCTGATGTTGAAGTTGGTTTACTTTCTTCTTTCTGACTACTAGCTCGCGTCTCTTTTACTTCTTCCTTTTTCTCTGGACGCTGACTAGAAGAAGTCTCATCCTTTTTCTCTTCTTCTTTTTGACTTGTAGTCGTTTCTGATTTCTTTTCTTCTACCTTACTAGAAGAAGCTTGAACACTGCTTTCTTCCGAAGATGCTTTCGCTTCAGCTTCATTTGCAGCCACCTGATTAACGATCAATCCAAGCAAAAAGGCACTTGCTAATCCAATTTTTCCAATCTTTGTTTTCAATCTTTCCTCCCTTATAAAAAATGGAACAGACATCTGAATGCTGTTCCACCTAGCTTTTGCTACTTACTAATTATTTTACAAAGTCAAGCAATGCCAAGAAGCTTTCAGCTTCAAGTGACGCACCACCAACAAGGGCACCGTCAACGTCTGGGCAAGCCATGTATGAAGCAACGTTTTCAGGTTTAACAGAACCACCGTATTGAACACGAACTTTGTCAGCAACTTCTTGACCAAAGTCAGCAGCTACAACGTCACGAACAACTTTACACATTTTTTGTGCGTCGTCTTGTGAAGCTGATTTACCAGTACCGATAGCCCAGATTGGCTCATAAGCGATAACTGATACAGCAACTTGTTCAGCAGTCAATCCAGCCAATGCAGCAGATACTTGAGCACCTACAAATTCAGCAGCTTTACCAGCTTCGTAAGTTTCAAGTGACTCACCACAACAGATGATTGGAAGCATACCGTTTGCAAAGATTGCTTTTGCTTTTTTGTTGATATCTTCGTCAGTTTCATGGAAGTAGTCACGGCGTTCTGAGTGACCGATAACAACGTAGTCAGTACCGATTTCTTTCAAAACTTGTGGGCTAGTTTCACCAGTGAAAGCACCTGCATTTTCAAAGTAGCAGTTTTGAGCAGCAACTTTAAGATTTGAACCTTTTGCAGCAGCAAGAACAGTTGTCAAATCAACTGCAGGAGCTGCGATACCTGCTTCAACAAGATCTGATGAAGGAAGTTTTGATGCAACTGCTTCAACGAATGCTTTAGCTTCTTCTGGATTTTTGTTCATTTTCCAGTTACCAGCGATAAATGGTTTACGTGACATTTCACATACCTCTTTTTTCAATTTATTTTCTACTTATTTTATCACAATTATACACAGCTTGCAAATCTTACTCGGATTTCAATCCTGCTTGTAACGATCAATCCTTCCAGAGATCCATAGCATTTCTGAAATCTGTCGATAGCTGTTTCAACTGAGGATTGCTTGCTTCTCTCTCTGCCCGCTTGGCCTCAATTTGAGCCACACTCTTGATACCTTCATGACGCCAGTTTCTCAAAATCGCCTGAATGTACTTCCAGTTTGGTTTTCCATTCAAAACCGCTTCACGAAGAGCTTCCTTAATCAAGTCAGCACTGGTTCCATCTTCCTTAAGAGTCTTGGTCAAATCCTCAATCTCAAAAGGAGTCAACAAGCGTCCCAACTCCTGCTGGAAAGTTTCCACCAAATTCTTGAGCTGATTTTGAGGTGTCAACTGGTCTGAACTTGAATGAGCTGCTCCAAGCAAATTATCCAAACGTTCCAAAGCCAAACTAGCATCAAAAAGCAATTCAATTTCACCATTCAATTCGATCGTTCGATACTGAAGCAGTCCCCTCTCCGTCAAATTGGAAATAGCCTGATTGACTTCCGAAATTTCCTTGCCAATCCTTTCAGCAATCTGGCTTGGGGACATTTCTTCTAAGCCTGTCGTATTTTGCAAATAGAAAAATTGCCAGACCAGAAAATCGTCGCTGGAAGGAAAGAGTTCCTTAAAATGCAAGAGCAGGGCACTCGGTAAAACCAAGTTCCCTGATTTAAAAGCGTCTAAATATGTCATAATTCCTCTTATAAATACCCAAATGCGGATGCATCATCTTCTATTTTTCTCCAGTCAAAAGGGGTTTCCTGATAGACCGCATAATTCACCCAGTTACTGAAAAAGAGGGCTGCTGATGAAGACCAACAAAGACAAGGTGTCTGATTAACATCATTATCCTTAAAGTAATTTTCTGGAATATGTGGATCTAAACCTGCATCACGATCCCTAAAATACTCTTTTGCCAAGGTATCACGGTCATATTCCAAATGCCCAAAACTATAAATTTCTCGTAAATCCCGACTGGCCAAAATCGAAACCCCAACCTGCGGGCCCTCTGATAAAATCTCGAGATTGGTTTTATTTAAGACCTCTTCCTTAGAAATCTCCGTATGCCGAGAATGAGGTGATACGTAGCTATCGTCAAATCCTCTAAAGAGAAGATGACCTTCCTTTAAAGTGTCCTGAGGATAAATACCCGATAACTTACTGTCCATCTGGTGTTTTTCCACTCCATAGCGAAGATAGAGTCCAGCCTGAGCTCCCCAACAGATATGAAGGGTCGAATAGACATGGGTCTTAGACCACTCAAGCACCTGGCTAAATTCCTCCCAATAGTCCACTTCCTCAAATGGTAAATGCTCAACTGGAGCACCTGTGATAATCATCCCATCAAAATACTCATCCTTGACTTCAGGAAAAGTTTTATAAAAAGTCTCCATGTGTTCTGAACGAGTTGTTTTAGAACGATGGCTCTCCATATAGAGAAAATCAATATCTAGTTGCAGAGGAGTATTGGCCAAATGACGCAACAACTGGGTCTCTGTGACCATTTTCTGTGGCATGAGATTTAAAATTAAAATCTTCAAGGGACGGATATCTTGGTGGGCCGCACGTTGATCATCCATGACAAAGATATTCTCTGTCCGTAAAATCTCAACAGCTGGCAATTTTTTATCAATTCGAATCGGCATAACCCTCTCCTAACTGTACTCTTTCAGGAATCATTGCATATGTTTGAAACTCTTCGAAAATCAAATTCAAACCGCGTCAACGTTGCCTTGCCGTATGTGTAGGATACTGACTACGTCAGTTCCATCTACAACCTCAAAACAGTGTTTTGAGCAACCTGCGGCTAGTTTCCTAGTTTGCTCTTTGATTTTCATTGAGTATGAAACTAAATCTCAAACACTTAGTCCTTTTATTATACTGCAAGAAGATATAGTTTTCAATTATAGTTTTTCTCTAACTAGCTATAGTCTATTTTTATATCCTAATGTAGAGAAAACAGCCCTAGGGACTGTTTTTCATTAATAATGCATAAGAACTTTGTAATCGTAGTCACCGATTTTTTCACGACCGTTCAATTCATCCAATTCAACAAGGAAGGCACAACCTGCTACAACACCACCAAGTTTTTCAATCATCTCGATTGTTGCCTTAACAGTTCCACCTGTTGCCAAGAGATCATCTACAATAAGAACACGTTGACCTGGCTTAATGGCATCAGCATGCATAGTCAAGGTATCAACCCCGTATTCTTTTTCGTAGTCAGCAGAAATGACTTCACGTGGCAATTTACCTGGCTTACGAACAGGTGCAAAACCAATTCCCAACTCAAAGGCAACTGGACAGCCCACGATAAAACCACGAGCTTCAGGACCTACGATCATATCAATTTTCTTATCAGTAGCATACTGAACGATTTCACGAACAGCATAACTATAAGCATTCCCATCAGCCATCAAAGGACTAATATCACGGAAGGTGATGCCTTCCTTTGGATAATTTTCAATTGTTGCAATGTAATCTTTTAAATTCATCTTTTTCTTTCTTTCAAAGTTTTTACTCTCTATTATACCATATTTTCTCCAAAAGAAGAAAGCATAACCAATATTTCCTAGCTGATACTCAATGAAAATCAAAGAGCAAACTAGGAAGTTAGCCGTAGGTTGCTCAAAACAGTGTTTTGAGGTTGTGGATAGAACTGACGAAGTTAGCTCAAAATACTGTTTTGAGGTTGCAGATGGAAGCTGACGTGGTTTGAAGAGATTTTCGAAGAGTATGAGAGCCTGATTTCGATGTCCACTCTGTAACCCCGGTGACAACAGCAAAAAACTGATGAACCTTTCGATTCATCAGTTTTAAGCAGATATGTCATTGCAAACAAATCATGTCAATTAGAAAGCTTAGTCTTCTTTCTTCTTGCGAGCTACAAGACCAAATCCGCTCAATACTCCGAGAAGTCCAAGTGCTGCTAGGCTAGCATGGTCTTCTGTACCAGTATTTGGCAATTCACGCTTACCTTCAGCTTCTTTGACTGCTGTTGGTTGTACTGGAGTAGCCGGTACTTGAGGTTTAGCTGGCTGTTCAGGCATTGCTGGAGTAGCTGGCTCAACTGGTTGTACTGGTTGAGTTGGTTCAACTGGAGTTGGCATTTCAACTTTTCTGAAGATATGCTTGATAGTTCCAGCTGGATCCGTTACAGTCTTCACATATTCGTAACCTGGAATTGTTCCTGGTTCTTTGGCTCCTGATTCAGATGATTTCAATGGATTTCCATTTTCATCAGTCCAAATCGTAGCACGATTGTTTGTAGGCTGAACATTTGGTTGTAAAGGTGATTTCTTCACTTTTCTGTAGATATGTTTAACTGTTCCATCTTTTTCTGTTACTGTTTCAACGTATTGATATTCTGGAATATCTAAGACTGGTGACAACATATCGAATTCAAATCCTGGGATTTTATTTCCTTCAGTATCTCTGATAAGTCCTTTTTCTTTTGATTTATCAGGTGTTGGTGTAGTCACTTTTTCGTAGATGTGTTCTACATCACCATTTGGAAGTGTCTTAGTTTCTACAAAGCGGTAACCCGGGATATCTTTCTTAGGTGTTGTACCTTCTTCAGTTTCTGTTCCTGGGATTACATTACCATCTTTGTCCTTGAATGTTGTAGTTACTGGTTCGTAAGCGTGAACTGTATCTCCTTCTCCACTAGTTGTTGTACTTACTAGTTTGTAACCTGGAATGTTCTTAGGTTCTTTTGTTCCTTCTTCAATTTCAGTTCCTGGAATTGGGTGACCAGCTTTATCTACGTATCTTGTCGTTACTTTTTCGTATACATATTCTGTATCTCCATTTGGAAGTTTACGAGTTTCTACTACTTTGTATCCTGGGATATTCTTAGGCTCTTTTGCTCCTTCTTCTGTTGTTGTTCCTGGGATTGGGTTACCGTTCTTATCTACGTGTTTAGTTGTTACTGGTTCGTAGATATGTTTCGTATTCCCTTTTTCATCCGTTTCAGTCTTCACAACTTTGTATCCTGGAATAGTTTCTGATGGGTTCTTACCATCTTTAGATGGGATAAGTTCAGTCTCTTTACCATCTTTTCCTACTACTACAAATTTAGTATCAGGGCGAACTGTTGGTGTGTAAGAAGCTTTGATTGTTTTACCATTCTTATCTTTACGTACCACTTTAACTGGAGTAGCTTTTCCTACGAATCCTGGTTCTGGAGTGAATGTTACTTTACCATCTTTATCGATTGTGTAAGTTCCTTCTCCTGGTACTTTCTTCTCAGTTGATCCATCTTTAAACGTTGGAGCTACTGTAGTGTCTACATCACCTTTGAATACTGGCGTATTAGATTGAGGTTGTCCTTTAGCACCTTCAGAAACTACGTTTTCTGTAGATGTTTTAGCTAATACTGTTGGTGTGTAAGTAGCTGTTACTGGTGTTCCGTTTTCGTCAACACGTTTAACTGTTACACCTTTAGCTTTTCCTACGAAGTCTTTTTCTGGAGTGAATGTTACTTTACCGTTCTTATCGATTGTGTAAGTTCCTTCTCCTGGTACTTTCTTCTCAGTTGTTCCATCATCAAATGTTGGAGCTACTTTTTCATCGATTGGTACTGTTACAGTTTTACCGTTTACTTTAGTAGTTCCTGGTGTGAACACTGGAGTCTCAGATTGAGGTTGTCCTTTTTCACCGATTGATGTTACGTCTTTACCTGCTGGCGTTACTGGTAACACTACTGGAGTGTATTTAGCTGTTACTGGTGTTCCGTTTTTGTCAACACGTTTAACTGTTACACCTTTAGCTTGACCTGTGAAGTCTTTATTTGGAGTGAATGTTACAGTTCCGTCTGGAGCTACTGTGTAAGTTCCTTCTCCTGGCACTTCTTTCGTAGTTGAACCATCTTCGAATGTAGCTGGTTTAGTATCATCAAGTTCTACAGTTTTTTCTACACCGTTGACTGTAGTTTTACCTGCTGTGAATACTGGAGTTCCAGTTTGTTTAGCACCTTGAACATCAGTTGTTGTTACACCGTCTGCAGTTGGTGTTACTGGTTTAACTGTTGGTGTGTATTTCGCAGTTACTTCTGTTCCGTTTTTGTCAACACGTTTAACTGTTACACCGCTAGCTTTACCTGTGAAGTTTGGTTCTGGAGTAAATGTTACGACACCATTTTCATCGATAGTGTAAGTTCCTTCTCCTGGTACTTCTTTAGTAGTTGTTCCATCGTCGAATGTTGGTTTAACAGTTTCGTCGATTTCTACAGTTACTTCTTTACCGTTAACTGTTGTTTTACCTGGTGTGAATACTGGAGTTCCGGTTTGTTTAGCACCTTGTACATCTTCAGATACTACGTCATCTGACGTTGGTGTTACTGGTTTAACTGTTGGTGTGTACTTAGCTGTAGCTGGAGTTCCATTTGTATCTTTACGTTGAACTTCAATACCTTGTGCTTTTCCTGTGAAGTTTGGTTCTGGTTTGAATGTTACTTCACCAGTTTCTGGGTTGATTGTGTACGTTCCTTCTCCTGGTACTTCTACTGAAGTTTCATCAGTTGGTTCACCAGTTTCTGGATCGATTAGTTTAGCTGGTACAGTTGGATCGATTGGAGTTTTAGTGTTTCCTTCAGTGAATGTTGGAGTTCCACTTTGCTCTTGACCTTGTGCACCTTCAGAAGTTGTTCCTTTTGCAGTTGGTTTAACAGGTGTGATATTTGGAGTGTAAGTTGTTGTTACTGGAGTTCCATTTTTATCTTGCGCTTGAACTGTTACTGGTTGAACTGGACCTGCGTAAGTTTTATCTGTTGGAGTGAATACTACAACTGGATCTTTACCATCTTCTGTTTTAAGAGTATATTTACCAATTACATTTCCTTTTGGATCTTTAGCTGGTACTTCTGGTGCTGGTTTTCCATTTTCACCTAATAATGTGTAAGTATCTGGATCGATATCTACAGATTTTTCTGTCTTAGCTCCTGTTACAGGATCTTTAACAACCGCTAATCCACCTGTGAATTTAACTGGTTTTTCTTGTGTTTGACCTTGAATATCACTAGAGTTAGCTGGTTCTGCTTTTGGAGAAGTTCCAACCACTGTTGGTGTAAATGTGCCAGTTGCTTGTGTTCCATTTGTATCAACACGTTTTACAGTTACACCTTTAGCTTTTCCTACGAAATCTGGTTTTGGCTTAAAGTGAACCGTTCCATCTGGATCTACTCTGTATGTTCCTTCATCTGTTACAACTTCATCAACTTCTTGTCCTGTAGTTGGATCAATTAGTTTGGCAGGTACATTTTCATCGATAGGTACTTCTTTTTCTTCACCATCAATCATCGCTTTACCACCATGGAATTGCGGTGTTCCACTTTGTTCTGCACCTTGAATATCCGCAGTTGCTACATGGTCTCCATCTGGATCTGCAGGAACTACTACTGCAGTGTAATCACCTGTTACAGGTGTTCCGTTTGTATCTTTACGTTGGACTTTGATTGGTGTTCCTTTTCCTGTGAATTGAGGATCTGGTTTAAATGTTACTTCTCCAGTTTCTGGATCTACTGTGTAAGTTCCTTCTCCTTCAATTGTTACAGAGTCTACTGGTTGACCAGTTTTAGGATCGATTAATTTAGCTGGTTCTTTAGTATCAATAGGAACTTCTACTTCTTTTCCATCAATAATTGTTTTACCAGGTTTGAATTCAGGAGTTCCTTTTTGTGTCGCTCCTTGGATATCTTTTGTGAATGTATCTACACCTTTTGGTGTTACTGGTTTAACAGTTGGTGAGTAAGTAGCTGTTGTTGGAGTTCCATTCGCATCTTTCGCTTGAACTGTTGCTGGTTCTGGAGTACCCGTAAAGTCTTTATTTGGTGTAAATGTTACTTTACCTGTTGTTGGATCGATTGTGTATGTACCAACTTCTTTTCCGTTAGCGTCTTTTGCTGGAATTGTTGTTTCATCAGTTGGTTGTCCAGTAGCTGGATCGATTAATTTAGCTGGTTGTTCAGCATCGATCTTCATAGGAACTTTAGCATCACCTGGTGTGAATGTTGGAGTTCCTTCTTGAGGTTGTCCTTGTGCACCTTCAGTTTTTGTTGGCTTTCCTGTTGGTTCTACTGGAGTGATGTTTGGAGTGTAAGTTGTTGTTACTGGAGTTCCATTTGTGTCTTTGGCTTGAATCGTAACTGGTGCAACTTCTCCTGCATATGTTTTATCAGTTGGAGTAAATACCGCAGTTGCTTTACCGTCTACAACTTTAAGTGTGTATGTACCGATAACATCTCCTGCTGGGTTTTTAGCTGGTACTGATTCTGCTGGTTGTCCATTTTCATCTAACAGTTTGTATGAAGTAGTGTCGATTGGCACTTCTTTTTCGACACCGTTAACTGTTGCTTTACCAGGTTTAAACGTTACTTCTTTCGATTGTTCAACACCTTGTACATCAGTTGTTTCAGCTGGTGAAGCAGTTGGTGTGACACCTACGATAGATGGAGTGTAAGTTGTGTTTACTTTAGTTCCGTTTTCGTCTTCTGCTTGTACTTTAGCTGGTTGTACTTTACCTTTGTATTCTTTATTCGTTGGTGTGAAGGTAACTTTATTGGTAGCTGGGTCAATTGTGTATTCCCCTACTTTGTTTCCTTCTGGATCCAAAGCATCTACTGGAGTACCAGAAGCTACTGGGTTACCTGAAGCATCAAGAAGAACCGCTGAGTTAGCTTTAATTGGAACTGATTTTTTCTCACCTTCGATTGTTGTTTCACCAGGTGCAAATGAGACTGTTCCATCTTGTGGCTGTCCTTGGATACCTGAAGATTCCGCTGGTGTTGCTGTTGGTGTGACTCCTACGATATGTGGAGTGTAAGTAGTGTTTACTTTAGTTCCGTTTTTATCTTCTGCTTGTACTTTAGCTGGTGCTACTTTACCAGTGTAAGTTTTGTCAGTTGGTGTGAATGTTACTTCACCTGTTGCTGGGTTTACTGTATATTCCCCTACTTTATTTCCTTTTTCATCTAAAGCATCTACTGGACCAGTTGCTTCTGTTCCATCTGGATTTAATAGTTTTACAGAATTTTCTTTAATTGGTACTTCTGCATTTCCTGCTGTGAATGTAGGAGTTCCTTTTTGAGTCTCACCTTGTACACCTGCTGAGTCTGCTGGCTTAGCTGCTGGTTCTACAGCAGTTACTGTTGGAGTGTATTTTGTAGTAGCTGTTGCAGTTACAGGTTGGCCATCTTTATCTTGACCTACTGGTGCTGTTAATGTTACATCAACACCTGAAGCAGTTCCTTTAAATATTGAAAGTGGTTGGAATGTTACTTCACCTGTTGTTGGGTTAATTGTGTAAGTTCCTTCTCCATCAACCGTTACAGAGTCTACTTTATCGCCAGTTTTTGGATCTACTAATTTAGCTGGGTAAGTAGCACTTGGTGTTACTGGTGTAGCTGAATCACCTTCAGTTTTAAATGTTGGTGTTTTCTTCTGTTCTTTACCTTGTACATCTGTTGATTCTTCTGGATCTGCAGTGATTTCTTTTGGAGTTACTGTTGGAATGTATACAGCATCCATCGTTTTTGTAGTCGTTGAATGTGTACCATCATTGATGTTTTCAAGACCGTTTTGAGCTGTTAATGCAGTCCATCCAGTAGATTCACCATTTGAGTCAACTGCTCGTAGTGCAATACCATCAGCTTTACCTACGAAGTTAGCTTCTGGAGTGAAGGTTACTTTATCTTCTGTTACTGTGTATGTACCTTGACCTGCTTTAGTGTAAGTTTTCGTTAATGTTCCATCTGGATTAACGATCATTACACCTTCAGATTGAACTTTCTTAGTAGTTTCTGCACTGATTACATTACTTTGTTCAGTATACTGAATTTTACCGTATGAGTTGAAGGTAGTTTTACCGTTGTTAGAACCTAGGTCAGATGCATCGTCACCTAATGGACGTGTTCTGAACTCGATACCTACTGATTGAGTTTCACCTTGTTTACCTGTAGTTTCTTCTTTATCTCCACGCGGTGGGTGAATTACTTGGATTTGGTTATCTTCTACTTCCCCAGAGTATGCAATCCCTACAGCTTTTTCTACTTGAGATTCATCTTTTGCGATACGAACACGGAAGTTTACTACATCTTTAGTAGTGTCCACTACTTGAGTGTTTGTAAATGTAAGTTCTACTTCTTGGTCTTTTCCTGTTACTGTAGCGATATTAGATTCTTCACCTTTATCAAATTTACCATTTCCATTGAAGTCAATAAATCCACGCACGTATGCTGGAGCAACTGTATCTGTGTAGTTGTCATTACCGTTTGCTGAAGCAAGAACTTTAACTTTATAAGTGTTGTCCGGACCTTTAACTAATTGGACTTCTGGACGTCCTGTATCTTTGTTGATATGTACATTGTCTGGAGCAATAAGTTGATCTACACCTTCATCTCCAGTTTCTGTAGCATCATCAGAACCTATTCCACGTACGTGAGTACCTGGTGCAGAGTCGATATCTGCTTTTACTTTACCTAAATATGGTTGCTGAATTTGTTTCTTTTGTTTAGTTAAGTAGTCTACAGTCTCTGTTCTTAAGAAGTGTTCAGCCATTCCATAAGATTCTGGAAGATCTCCGAAGTCAGAGAACTTGATACCAATCATAGAAGACTGTTGTCCAGAAGACATGATATAAAATCCTACTTCAGTTACGTTTGCTGTAGATAAGACTGGCGTTCCTGCTCCACCGTTATTGCGGTATCCACCGAATACTTGAGAACCAAGACCTGCAGTAGCAGAATCAGGAGTTGCAAATTTCCCACCGTTTAAGGCATTAACAAATTTTTCATCTTGCCATTTAAGGATAGCAGTTTTACCACCATTAAGGTCTTTAAACTGATCAAGTGGAACATAAGCATTTTTATTTGTTTTATATCCAACAATCGCCGCTAAGTCCCATGGAGTACCATTAGTTGTATAAATTTCAGACTCAAGTGGTCCGATATCTTCCCCAGATGTCATAACAATACCAGGTTTTACAGGTTTACCGTTATAAGTCGCTGTTACATCGAATTTAACCCCAGCTGCTTGACCGTTTTGAGGTTTCCCTGCAGGGTTCGTTCCTGCGATTGTTGTTTTAGATGAACCAGTTGATAAACCAGCATTATTAACGTGTGTATATCCATTTTGAGGATTCGCTCCAAGTCCTGTTGCTCCTTTCTCTGGATTAAATTTATTTTCTTTGTCTGGTTGATAAGAACTTTCTAAATCAGTTCCCGCAACACGATTTTTGAATATTTCAGTTGATTCAAATGGTTTTAGTTCCTTAACTTTCATCGTAACGATATAACCAGGAATCAATTCTTTTGTATATGTAGAACCAATTTGAAGTTGGTTAGATGCAGTTAGATTTGTCCAAGCAGCTGTATCTCCAAAGTCCAACCATTGGATTTGGTCATTCAAGTCTTTGATTTCTTTTAGGTTTTCTTCTTTAGTTTTAACTTTGATATCTGATAATGAAGAATAACCATGATCTTCTAACCATTTTTTACCTGTTTCAGTCGAAGCATCTTTAAGTGCTGTTGTTTGAGCCTCTGCCAAGTTAACAGCAAACTTACCGTCACGGCCGATTCCTGCATTTTTCAATTCATTGTAAACTGCAAGGATTGATTCATTAAGACGTTCCAATTGAGCATCTACTTGCTCTTTTGTGACACTCTTATCAGCAAGAAGAGCCTTTGTTTCAGTAAGAACTGCTTGGTTTTTAGCGACTGCTGCTGTAACCGCTGCCTTGTTTTCTTCTTTGACATCTGCCTTAGCAAGCTCAGTTTCAGCCAACTTGTTGGTTACTTCAGCTTCTGATGATACTTGTGTCAGAGTTGTTGTAGCTACTGAAAGAGCTTTTTCAGCTGGAGTTGCTTTCTTTTCAGCTTCAGCTTTCGCAGCTTCTTTTTCAGCCGCTTGTTTCTTATCGAAACCAGCAGTATTTGACTCAGTTACAACTGTGCTCAAAGCTGATACAGTTTCTGCTTGTGCATCTACATCAGCTTGGCTAGCATCTGCTTTTGCAAGAGTTGCTTTAGCTGTTGCCAATACTTCCTTAGCTGAACTTACTACTGTAGCGTCCGCATATTTAGCAGTTGAAAGTTTAGACTCTAAAGTCGCAATACTTGCTTCAAGGATAGCCTTGTTTACTTTCTTAGCCTCTTCTGCTTTGACTTCAGGTTTTACTTCTGCAGCTTTTGTAGTTTCAGGTTTTGCAGTTTCTACTGTTTCAGCTTTAGGCTCGGCCTTTTCCTTATCCTTATCATCTTGACTAGGAGTAGGTGTTGAAATAGTTGTTTCAGCTGATTGTACTTCAGTCGCTGATACTGCACCGTTACCTAGGAACATCAAACCAGCCGCAATTGCTACTGATGCTGCTCCAAAGCTATACTTACGAATACCGTAACGAATGTACTTCTCCGTTCGAAAATCTTGTTGTTGTTTGCCTTGCATGAGACTCACAACCTCCTTATTTTTATTTTGCTTTCAATATCATTGATACAAAAACATTATATTATGGTAAATATGTACATGTTTTTTATCTCACAAAAACGTATCCAGCATACAACTTGATGATACCATATCCTTTATTTAAAATCAATAAAATCGATAATTTATTTTTTAATAAATCTACTCTTTAAATTTATCTACTTATACAAATCACACTATATTTTTCAGAAACCACTTTCTATAAACAAAAAAACTGATGAATCATTCGATTCATCAGTTTTAAGGAGATATGTTCATTGCAAATTAATCATATCAATTAGAAAGCTTAATCTTCTTTCTTCTTGCGAGATACAAGACCAAATCCACTCAATACTCCGAGAAGTCCAAGTGCTGCAAGGCGAGCATTGTCTTCTGTACCAGTATTTGGCAATTCACGCTTAGCTTCAGCTTCTTTCACTGCTGTTGCTTGTACTGGTTGTGCTGGAGTAGCCGGTACTTGAGGTTTAGCTGGCTGTTCAGGCATTGCTGGAGTAGCCGGTTCAACTGGTTGTACTGGTTTTTGAGATTGGATCTTACGGTAAACATTACGAACATTTCCATTATCATCTGTTTCTGTACGTACTAACTCATAACCTTCTAATGACTTACCTGGATGTGATCCATTTTCATCTGGAATAATCAATTCACCATTTTCATCTACATAAGTTGTTAAAACTTTTTCTGTAACTGGTGTTGGTGTTGGACTATATGGCTCTGTTTGAGGAATAAGTGGAGTTGAAATCTTCTCGTATACGTGCTCGATATCGCCATTTGGAAGTTTCTTAGTCTCTACGAAGCGGTAGCCTGGAATATCTTTCTTAGGTTGTTCGCCGTCTTCTGTTGGATAGTTTGGAATCTCATTTCCTTCTTTATCCTTGAATGATGTCTTAACTTTTTCGTAGACGTGTTCTGTATCTCCATTTGGAAGTTTCTTAGTCTCTACGAAGCGGTAACCTGGAATATCTTTCTTAGGTTGGTCGCCATCTTCACTTGGATTTCCTGGAATCTCATTTCCTTCTTTATCCTTGAATGATGTCTTAACTTTTTCGTAGACGTGTTCTGTATCTCCATTTGGAAGTTTCTTAGTCTCTACGAAGCGGTAACCTGGAATATCTTTCTTAGGTTGGTCGCCATCTTCACTTGGATTTCCTGGAATCTCGTTTCCTTCTTTATCCTTGAATGATGTCTTAACTTTTTCGTAGACGTGCTCTGTATCGCCATCTGGAAGTTTCTTAGTTTCTACGAAGCGGTAACCTGGAATATCTTTCTTAGGTTGGTCGCCATCTTCACTTGGATTTCCTGGAATCTCATTTCCTTCTTTATCCTTGAATGATGTCTTAACTTTCTCGTAGACGTGCTCTGTATCTCCATTTGGAAGTTTCTTAGTTTCTACGAAGCGGTAACCTGGAATATCTTTCTTAGGTTGCTCGCCATCTTCACTTGGATTTCCTGGAATCTCATTTCCTTCTTTATCCTTGAATGATGTCTTAACTTTTTCATAGACGTGCTCTGTATCTCCATTTGGAAGTTTCTTAGTTTCTACGAAGCGGTAACCTGGAATATCTTTCTTAGGTTGCTCGCCATCTTCACTTGGATTTCCTGGAATCTCATTTCCTTCTTTATCCTTGAATGATGTCTTAACTTTTTCGTAAATGTGTTTTGTATTTCCTTTTTCGTCTACTTCAGTTTTAACAATCTTGTATCCTGGGATATCTTTAGTTGGTTTAGTTCCATCTTCTGTTGGTGAAAGTGGGTTACCATCTTTATCAACGAATGAAGTATCAGGACGAACTGTTGGAGTGTAAGTAGCTGTTACTGGTGTACCATTCTTATCTACACGTTTAACGGTTACGCCTGTTGCTTTACCTACGAAGTCAGGTTCTGGTGTGAAGGTTACTTTACCGTTTTCATCGATAGTGTATGTTCCTTCGCCTGGTACTTTTTTCTCAGTTGTTCCATCGTCAAATGTTGGTTTAACTGTTTCATCGATTTCAACTGGAACTTCCTTACCGTTGATTGTAACTTTTCCACCTTCAAATGTTGGTGTTCCTGATTGAGGTTGTCCTTTAGGACCTTCTGATTCAGTGTCTTTTGAAGTTGGTGTTACCGGAACGACTACAGGGGTGTACTTAGCTGTGACTGGTGTTCCATTTTTGTCAACACGTTTAACTGTTACACCTGTTGCTTGACCAGTGAATGTTTTCTCTGGCGTGAAGGTTACTTTACCGTTCTCGTCGATTGTGTAAGTTCCTTCGCCTGGTACTTTCTTCTCAGTTGTACCATCGTCAAATGTTGGTTTTACAGTTTTGTCGATTTCTACAGTTTTTTCTTCACCGTTAACTGTTACTTTTCCACCTTCAAATGTTGGTGTTCCTGATTGAGTAGCACCTTGAACATTTGTAGTGATTACATCTGAACTTGTTGGTGTTGCTGGTTTCACAACTGGTGTGTACTTAGCTGTGACTGGTGTGCCGTTCTTATCTTCGCGTTGAACTGTGACACCAGTTCCCTTACCTGTGAAGTTCTTCTCTGGTGTAAAGGTAACTGTTCCATCAGGAGCTACTGTGTATGTTCCTTCGCCTTCGATGGTTACTGAATCAACTGGATTTCCTGTTTTTGGATCTACCAATTTAGCTGGTTTATCTTCATCGATTTCTACAGTTTTTTCTTCACCTTTGACTGTTACTTTTCCACCTTCAAATGTTGGTTTACCTGTTTGAGTTGAACCTTGAACATCTTCTGTTATAGCGTCTGTTCCTGTTGGTGTTACTGGTGCTACTGTTGGTGTGTATTTAGCTGTTACTGGTGTACCATTCTTATCTACACGTTTAACGGTTACACCTGTTCCTTTACCTGTGAAGTTCTTCTCTGGGGTGAAGGTTACTGTGCCATCTGGTGCAACTGTGTATGTTCCTTCGCCTGGAATTACTTTTTCTTTTGATCCATCTTCGAAGGTTGCTGGAGTATCATCATCCATTGGTACATTTGGATTACCTGGTGTGAAGGTTGGTTTACCAGTTTGTTCTTTACCTTGGATGTCTGTTGTTTCAGCTGGGTCTGCTGTTGGTGTTACAGGTGTTACTGTTGGGGTGTATGTAGCTGTTACTGGTGTACCATTCTTATCTACACGTTTAACGGTTACGCCTGTTCCTTTGCCTGTGAAGTTCTTCTCTGGTGTGAAGATTACTGTTCCATCTGGTGCAACTGTGTATGTTCCTTCGCCTGGAATTACTTTTTCTTTTGAACCATCTTCGAATGTCGCTGGAGTATCATCATCCATTGGTACTTCATCAGCCCCTGGTGTGAAGGTTGGTTTGCCAGTTTGTTCTTTACCTTGGATGTCTGTTGTTTCAGCTGGTTCTGCTGTTGGAACTACTGGTGTTACTGTTGGGGTATATGTAGCTGTTGTTGGTGTTCCATTCGCATCTTTCGCTTGAACTGTCGCTGGTACTGGAGTACCTACAAAGTCTTTGTTTGGTGTGAATGTTACTTTACCTGTTGTTGGTTCGATAGTGTATGTACCAACTGTGTTTCCTTTAGCATCTTTTGCCGGAATTGTTGTTTCATCAGTTGGGTTTCCAGTAGCTGGATCAATCAATTTCGCTGGTTGCTCATTATCAATCTTCATAGGAACTTTATCGTTACCTTGAGTGAATGTTGGAGTTCCTTCTTGAGTTTGTCCTTGTGCACCTTCAGATGTTGTTGGTGTTCCTGTTGGTTCTACCGGAGTGATGTTTGGAGTATAAGTTGTCGTTACTGGAGTTCCATTTGTATCTTTAGCTTGGATAGTAACTGGTTCAACTTCTCCTGCATATGTTTTATCAGTTGGTGTAAATACTGCAGTTGCTTTACCGTCTACAACTTTAAGTGTGTAAGTACCGATAACGTCTCCCGCTGGGTTTTTAGCTGGTACTGATGTAGCTGGTTGTCCATTTTCATCTAATAATGTAAATGAATCAGTTTTAAGTGGTACTTCTTTTTCAACACCGTTAACAGTTGCTTTGCCAGGTTTGAATGTTACTTCTTTAGATTGTTCAACACCTTGTACATCTGTTGTTTCAGCTGGGTCTGCTGTTGGCGTTACGCCTACGATTGTTGGTGTGTAAGTAGTTTGTACTTTTGTTCCATTTTCATCTTCAGCTTGAACTTTAGCTGGTTGAACTTTACCAACATAAGTCTTATCAGTTGGCGTGAAGGTTACTTTGTTAGTAGCTGGGTCAATTGTGTATTCTCCAACCTTGTTACCTTTTTCATCCAATGCATCAACTGGACCAGTTGCTTCTGAGCCATCTGCATTCAACAATTTAGCTGAGTTTGCTTTGATTGGAACTGATTTCTTCTCACCACCAATTGTTGTTTCGCCTGGTGCAAATGAAACTGTTCCTTCTTGCGTTTCACCTTGAACTCCTGTTGATTCATCTGGAGTTGCTGTTGGGGTTACGCCTACGATGTTTGGAGTGTAAGTAGTTGAAACTTTTGTTCCGTTCTTATCTTCTGCTTGAACCTTAGCAGGTACAACTTTACCAGTGTAAGTTTTGTCAGTTGGTGTGAATGTCACTTCACCTGTTGCTGGGTTTACAGTGTATTCCCCAACTTTATTTCCTTTTTCATCTAAAGCATCAACTGGGCCAGTTGCTTCTGTTCCATCTGCATTGAGAAGTTTAACAGAGTTTTCTTTAATAGGAACTTCTGTATTTCCTGCTGTGAATGTAGGTATTCCTTTTTGTGTTTCACCTTGAATACCTGTTGAAGTAGATGGTTCTGCCGTTGGGGTTACTCCTGTTACAGTTGGTGTGTACTTAGCAGTAGCTGTTGCTGTTGCTGGTTGACCATTTTTGTCTTGACCTACTGGTGCTGTTAATGATACATCAATACCTTTAGCAGTTCCTGTAAATTGTGGTTCTGGCGTAAATGTTACCGCTCCAGTTGTTGGATCAATTGTATAAGTTCCTTCACCTTTGACAGTTACAGTTGTTTCATCTGTTGGTTTTCCAGTCGCTGGATCTACCAATTTAGCTGGGTATTGTGCACTTGGTGTTACTGCATCTGGTGCAGTTCCATCACCATCTTTATCTACGTCGATTGAGAATTTAGGTGTTTTCGTTTGTGGTTTACCTTGGATATCTGTTGATTCTTCTGGAGTTCCAACAATTTCTTTTGGAGTTACTGTTGGAATGTAACGACCATCCATAGATCCTTTAACAGTAAGACCATCCAATTGGACTTGTTCACTTACTAGTTCTAGTTGGTCTTTAGCATCTCCTTCGCCACCAACGATTTGACGTCCTTCATTACCCCAACCAGTAGTGTTACCATTAATGTCTGTACGACGGATTGTGATACCATCTGCTGTACCTACAAAGTTTGCTTCTGGGATAAATTCTACATCTACATTTGCACCGTTATCAGTAATCTTGTATTTACCTTGCCCTGGTACTACATAGTATCCATCTACCAAGTCCGCATCTGTTACTAATGTACCATCTGGTTTAACGATTTGTGATTTAACTGTCGTATCAATAGCATTGTCTTTATCAAAATCATAGTTCTTTTGACCGTAAGCGTTAAATGCTACAGTAGATGTTTGAGTTGCACCTTGTACATCTGTTGTTTCTCTCTTAGTTCCACGAGGTGGGACTGTTTGTTGAATTTGGAAGTCTTCTACCTCACCTGAGTAGGCAATACCAGTAGCTTCCTTAACGTCAGCTTTATCGTATGCAATACGCAAACGAGTAGCTAACTTAGTAACACTTGTATCTACGTTTTGGTAGTCATTTGTCCAAGTAAGTGTTACTTTTCCATCCTGTGTAACTTCTGTTACACCTGCACCTTCGCCTTCATCGAATTTACCATTGTTATTAAAGTCAATCCAACCGTTAACGTAAGCTTTAGCTTCTCCGTCTAGGTGGGCATCGAAGGTCATTGAGTAAGTTCCATCGTTAACTTTTTTCAACTTATAGTTATCATTTGGAGCAACATCATCACCCATCAATTGACGAGCGCCTTCATCCGCAGCACCGATACCATTGATATCATCGTATACAAACGCATTTGTTTTGTTAATTGGAGTTGTACGAACGTCAACGTCAGCTGGAACAGATCCTAGGTATGGTTGCTTTTGTCCATCAGATTTAGAAATAGAATGGGCTACACGACCATATGATGCAGGAGCATCCCCTTCATCTAAAACCATGAATCCAAGCATTGACCCTTGTTGACCTGCAGATAAAATGTACATCCCAATGTTTTTAGCATTACGCGTCATTACTAATGGTGTAGAGAATCCTGATTCACGGTGAGTTGATACCGGTCCAAAAACTTGTGTTCCTAATCCATCTGCATGAATAGTTCCATCTTTTGCCGTTGCTGTAATTACTGTATCTGATGTAACTGTTGTATTGAAGAATCCTGCACCTTTGTCAGCTAAGAATGGAGCGAAAGCTGGTTTATCACTTCCTTCAAGCGTATAAGAAATACCTAATTGTCCATCCACTCTATTTTGTCCGTGACCAGCAGTATCTACTGTTCTCCTTTCATATATTTCTCCAATATACGAACGAGCAGTACTATATTGCGGTGTTGTGTTTGATAATTCAGTTACTAATTCAAATCCATCTCCATCTGTTTTATAGATTTCAACTTCAGATGAACCAGCTTCTTCCCCTGTTAAGAATACAACGTTTGAAGGTACTTCTTTCCCGTTTAAAGTTGATTTAACAGAGAATTCCACCCCTACGTTAGCTCCATCAACTACAGATTGAATAACTGTTTTACCTCGTGTATCCATTCCATTTGTTTTAGCAACAGAATATCCTCCTTGAGTTACTACTTTTAATTCTGCTGGTGTTCCATCTTTATATACGTTTTGTGCATTAGCATCGTATCCTGCTCCACCACGTTTTTTATACTCATCAGTAGAGTTAAATGGTGCCAACTTAGTAACTGTTAAGGTTACAACATATCCAGGTGAAATTTCTTGTGTGAATTTTGTTCCTACTTTAAGTCTATCACCTTCACCAAGATTTTCTACTGTTGCTTTACTGTTAGCAATATCGAACCATTTGATTTGTTTAGTCAAACGCTCTGTGTTTTTATCTGCATACTTCTTCCAGTGATTTGCTTGTTCTTCTTCTGAAAGAGGTGGTTCTGTTACAGTTTCAGCTATATCAGCTAATACATATGAGAACTTGCCATCACGGTTGATTCCAGCGTTTTTCAACTCGTTGTAAACTGCAAGGATTGATTCGTTAAGGCGTTCCAATTGAGCATCTACTTGCTCTTTCGTGACACTCTTATCAGCAAGAAGAGCCTTTGTTTCAGCAAGAACTGCTTGGTTTTTAGCGACCGCTGCTGTAACTGCTGCTTTATTTTCTTTTTTGACGTCAGCCTTAGCAAGTTCAGTCTCAGCCAATTTGTTAGTTACTTCAGCTTCTGATGATACTTGTGTAAGAGTTGTTGTTGCGACTGAAAGAGCCTTTTCAGCGAGAGTAGCTGTTTTTTCTGCTTCAGCTTTTGCTGCTTCCTTATCAGCTGCTTCTTTCTTTTCTAAGCCAGCCGCATCAGACTCAGCCACTACTGTACTCAAAGCTACAACAGTTTCAACTTGTTTGTCTACTTCTACTTGACTAACTTCTGCTTTTGCAAGAGTTGCTTTAGCTGTTGCCAATACGTCCTTAGCTGAACTTACTACTGAAGCGTCTGCGTATTTAGCGTTAGAAAGTTTTGATTCTAAAGCAACAACTTTAGCTTCAAGTGTAGCTTTATTTGCTACTTTAACTTCAGGTTTCACTTCTGTAGCTTTTTCAGTTTCTGATTTTGCAGTTTCTACTGTTTCAACTGTTTCAACTTTAGCCTCAGGCTGTTCCTTATCATCTTGACTAGGAGCAACTGTTGAGATAGCTGTTTCAGCTGATTGCACTTCAGTCGCTGATACTGCACCATTTCCAAGGAACATTAAACCAGCTGCAATAGCTACTGATGCTGCTCCAAAGCTATATTTACGAATACCGTAACGAATGTACTTTTCTGTTCTAAAATCTTGTTGTTGTTTGCCTTTCATTGAGACTAACAACCTCCTTTTGTTTTATATCATGTTTATAGATATAGTAAAAATTAAAACCCCTTCATTTCATTCACAAACAAAGGAATTTCTCTATATACTACTTTTCTTCCGAAACATGTATATTCATTCTATCACACTATCTAGTAATATTCAATTTATTTGCTTGAAAATAACATGAAAATTTCAATTTTTATCTATGTCATTCTCTAAAAAGTAGTGGAAATTGTCTGAATTATATAAAAAAATCTACATTTTTTAACTTTTTCTACTATTTTTTGACATTTCAACATATTCTTGAATTCGCTTTCTATGTATAAATGTATATTGTTTTGGATTAAAATTCATTTCTATATATATTATTTTTTGTATATTTATTAATTAAATCCGTTTGATTTTTTTTATAAATCTTTTATCATCTGTATTTTGATATTTAAAAGTATATTGAATGCCAATCTCAGCTAAATTCATTTAGAATTTCTGATTTAGCTGTTAAAAATTCTCATTTAAAGTTTGCTAAGAGCTAAAAAACCGATGAAATAAATCATCGGTTTTCTTTTTGATGTGGATTAGATTAACTAATTACAAATTAGTTAGCTTAATCTTCTTTCTTCTTGCGAGCTACAAGACCGAATCCACTCAAGACTCCGAGAAGTCCAAGTGCTGCAAGGCTAGCATTGTCTTCTGTACCAGTATTTGGCAACTCTTTTTGACCTTCAACATATTTAGGTGTTGCTGGTTGTTTTGGTTGCTCAGGTACTACTGGCATGTCTGGAGCTACTGGTTTCTCAGGGCTTGTTGGCTCTTGTGGAGAAACTGGCTGAACTGGTTGACTTGGTTCAACTGGTCTTGGAGTTGGCATCTCAACTTTCTTGAAGATATGTCTGATATTTCCATTTGGATCTGTCACAGTCTTCACATATTCGTAACCTGGAATGGTTCCTGGTTCTTTAGAACCAGGTTCCGTTGGTTTCAATGGATTTCCATTCTCATCAGTCCAAGTAGTTGTGTTTTGCTTGCCTGGCTCTGTTTGAGGAATAAGTGGTGTTGAAACTTTCTCATAAACGTGTTCTACATCGCCATTTGGAAGTTTCTTAGTCTCTACGAAGCGGTAGCCTGGAATATCTTTCTTAGGTTGTTCGCCATCTTCACTTGGATAGTTAGGAATTTCTTTTCCTTCTTTATCTTTGAATGAAGTTTTAACTTTTTCGTAGATGTGTGTTGTATTTCCATCGTTATCTGTAATAGTTTCTACAAATCTATATCCTGGAATATCTTTCTTAGGAGTTGTTCCATCCTCGCTTGGATATCCTGGAATTTCTTTTCCTTCTTTATCTCTAAAGATTGTTTCTGGGCGAACAGTTGGTGTGTAAGATGCAAAAATTGTTTTACCATTTTTATCTTTTCTTACAACTGTTACGCTGTTTGCTGTACCTACGAATTCTGGTTCTGGAGTGAAGGTTACTTTTCCATTTGGATCAATAGTGTAAGTTCCTTGACCTGGTACTACTTTTGTAGTTGAACCATCTTCGAATGTTGGTGGTACATCTTTATCGATATCCCCTTCGAATACTGGAGTATTTGATTGAGGTTTACCTTTTGGCCCTTCAGATTCTACATCTTTCGTTGATGTTTCTCCTAAAACTGTTGGTGTGTATTTCGCTGTTACTGGTGTTCCATTTTTGTCAACACGTTTAACAGTTACACCTTTTGTTACACCTACGAAGTCTTTTTCTGGAGTGAATGTTACTTTACCGTCTTTATCGACAGTGTAAGTTCCTTCTCCTGGTACGACTTTTGTAGTTGAACCGTCTTCGAATGTCGCTGGTACATCGTTATCGATTTCTACTGTTTTCTTCTTACCATTCACAGTTTCTGATCCACCTTTGAAGATTGGTGTTCCTTCTTGAGGTGTGTTCTTAGGTCCAACTGATGTTACATCTTCTCCAGATGGTGATACTGGAATAACAGTTGGTGTATATTTGGCTGTTACTGGTGTTCCATTTTTGTCAACACGTTTTACAGTTACTCCTGTTGCTACACCTGTGAATTTAGGTTCTGGTACGAATGTTACAGTTCCATCTGGTGCTACAGTGTATACACCTTCTCCTGGTACTTCTTTTCTAGTTGAACCGTCTTCGAATGTTGCTGGTTTATCGTTATCGATTTCTACTGTTTCTTCTTTACCATTTACAGTTGTTTTTCCACCTGTGAATGTTGGTTTTCCTGTTTGAGTTTCACCTTGTAGGTCTTTAGATTTAGCTTCTTTACCTTTTGGTGTTACTCCTACTACTGTTGGTGTGTAAGTTGATTCAGCTGGTGTTCCGTTTTTATCAACACGTTGAACTGTTACACCTGTTCCGCGTCCTGTGAAGTTTGGTTCTGGTGTGAATGTTACTTCTCCAGATTTCGGATCGATTGTGTATGTTCCTTCGTTCGGTACTTTAATAGTAGTATTATCTGTTGGTTTTCCAGTTTCTGGATCTACGAATTTCGCTGGTTTTTCAGTATCGATTTCTACTGTTTTTTCTATTCCATTAACAGTTGTTTTACCTGGTGTGAAGTTTGGAGTTGCTTTTTGCGTTGATCCTTGGATACCTACAGTAGTTTTTTCTTCACCTGTTGGTGTTACTGGCACAACAGTTGGAGTGTAAGTTGCTGTTGCTGGTGTTCCGTTTTTATCCACACGTTGAACTTTAATTCCAGAAGTTTTACCTGTGAAGTTTGGTTCTGGTGTGAATGTTACTTCTCCAGTTTTCGGATCAATTGTGTATGTTCCTTCGTTCGGTACTTTTACAGTTGTTTCATCTGTTGGTTTACCTGTTGTTGGATCTACCAATTTAGCTGGTTTTGTAGTATCAATTTCGACTGTTTCTTCTTTACCGTTAACAGTAGTTTTACCACCTGTGAATGTTGGAGTAGCTTTTTGTGGTGCTCCTTGAATATCTTGTGTTTCTTTTTCATCACCTTTTGGTGTTACTGGTTTAACGAATGGAGTGTATTTACCATTTACTGGCGTACCATTTTTATCTTCACGTTGAACTTCAATTCCTTTAGCTTCACCAGTGAAGTTTGGTTCTGGTGTAAATGTTACTTTTCCATTTTCAGCAATTTCGTATGTTCCTTCTCCTGGTACTTTTACAGATTTTTCTTCTGTTGGTTTACCTGTTGTTGGATCTACTAGTTTTGGTGCTTTTTCAGTGTTAATCGGTACTTTTTTGTCACCTTCTTTGAATGTAGGTGTACCTTCTTGTGATTTACCTTGGATTCCTTCTGAAGTTGCTGGAGTTGCTGTTGGTGTTACCGGCGTAATATATGGTGTATAAGTAGTTTCTACTGTGATTCCATTTTCATCCGCTGCACGAACTTTAACTGGTTGTACTTTACCGTGGTAAGTTGCATTTGGAGTTAAGACTCCGATAGCTTTTCCATCTACTACTTCAAGAGTGTATTCCCCGATTACATTGCCTTCTGGATCTTTGGCAGGAACTTTCGTAGCTGGTTGTCCATTTTCATCTAATAATGTATACGTTGCTGGATCAATCGGTACAGTTTTTTGTTCTGCTACTTTTACATCTGGGTGATCGATATCAGGTACAGTCGTTTTATCTACCACACTATCGATGAATGTAACAGGTTGTTTTTGAACTTGACCTTGAACATCTTGTGATGTAGCTGGTTGTGCTTTCGGTTTAGCTCCGATAACGATTGGACGATATTTACCAATAGCTGGTTGTCCAAGTTTATCAACACGTTGAACGATTACCCCTTTAGCTTCACCAACGAATGTTTTCTCTGGATCGAATTTCACTGTTCCATCTGGTTGAAGCGTATATACTCCTTCTCCTTTAACAGTAATTGGAGTTCCAACTGCTACTGGTTGTTTAGTAGCTGGGTCAAGTACGACTGGTGCTACATTTTCATCGATCTCTACAGTTTTCTCTTCTCCACCGATTTCTACTGTTCCACCTTTGAACTTAGGTTTTCCGTGTTGTTCTTGACCTTGGATATCTGCAGAGATGACATCCCATCCTGTAGGTGTGACTGGGTGAACGACCGCTGTGTATTCTCCACGAGCTGGTGTTCCGTTTTTGTCTTTACGGATAACTGTTAAAGTCGTACCTTTACCTGAGAATGTTTTCTCTGGTACGAATGTTACTGTGCCATCTGGAGCTACTGTGTAAGTACCTTCGTTTGGTACTACTTTTGTAGTTGAACCGTCTTCAAATGTTGCAGGTACAGTGTCGTCCATTGGTACAGTTTCTTCTTTACCATTAACAGTTGTTTTACCACCTTCAAAGGCTGGTTTACCGCTTTGAGTTGCACCTTGAATATCTTCTGTGAATGCCACTTTACCGATTGGAGTCACTGGTTTAACAGTTGGTGTATAAGTCGCTGTTGCTGGTGTTCCATTCGCATCTTTTACTTCTACTGTTGCTGGTACTGGTGTACCTACGAAGTCTTTATTCGGTGTGAAGGTTACTTTTCCTGTTGTTGGATCAATTGTGTATGTACCAACTTGTTTTCCTGTTGCATCTTTAGCTGGAATTGTTGGTTCATCTGTTGGTTTACCTGTTGTTGGATCTACTAATTTAGCAGGTTGTGTCTCATCAATTTTAATTGGAGCCACTGGGTTACCTTGTGTAAATGTTGGAGTTCCTTCTTGAGGTGAACCTTGGATTCCTTCAGAAGTTGTCGGTGTTCCTGTTGGTGTTACAGGTGTAATGTTCGGTGTATAAGTAGTTGTTACAGGTGTTCCGTTTTTATCTTTGGCTTGAACTGTTACTGGTTCTACTTTACCTACATATGTTTTATCAGTTGGTGTAAACACTGCAACTGCTTTTCCATCTACATTCTTAACAGTGTAAGTACCTACTACTTTTCCTGTAGCGTCTTTAGCTGGTACTTCTGTAGCTGGTTGTCCATTTTCATCTAATAATGTGTATGTTGTTGGATCAATTGGTACTTTTTTCTCAACACCATCGATTGTTGTTTTCGAATCGTTGAATGTTACAGGATGCTCTTGAGTTGCACCTTGTACATCTGTTGATGTTGCCGCTTCTGCTGTTGGAGATGCAGGTTCAACTACTGGAGTGTACTTTCCAGTTGCTGTTACTTCTACAGTAGCTCCTTCTTTATCAGTTGCATTAGCTGTTACTTTTACATCTACACCTTGAGCTGTTCCTGTAAATGTTGGAAGTGGAGTAAATGTTACTACACCTGTTGTTGGATCAATTTTGTACGTTCCTTCATTAGGCACAACAACTTTACCTTCATTATCAGCACCTTCTAGTGAGTACTTAGCTGTAGTTAAATCAACATTTGTACCATCTGGTGTATTTTCTGGAGTATTTAGTTTAGAGAATCTTTCGATTCCTGGTTTAGAAGTTTGGACTGCCCCTTGTATATCTTTAGTTGTATCAGCATTACCTTTAACACCATATACTGTTGGTGTGTATGTAGTTGATGCTTCTACTGTTACAGGGTTACCATCTTCCCCTGGGATAGTTACATTAGCTGCTACTGTTAATGGTTTAGCAGTTCCTACATATCCTTGAGCTGGCGTGAAGCTTACTTCTCCTGTTGTTGGATTTACTGTGTAAGTTCCTTCGTCTGTAGTTACAGAAGGTTTTTCTCTCCTGTTGTTGGGTCTACTAGTTTGTAGTCAGATACAGTAGAATTTTCAGGAAGACCAGTCTTGAATCCTTTTTCCATAGTATCGCTTTGTGGAGTATCTTGTGCTCCTGAAGAAATTTCTGGTTTAGGTACTACGATGTAGTAAGTTGTTTCTGCTACTGCATCATCAGTTACTTCACCTGAATCTGTTCCACCTACAGTTGGAGTCGTTACAACACCGTTTGAGTCTACTGCTCTTACTGTAACTTTATAGCTTCCATATTGACCTAATGTATATGCTGCGATTTCTGGGTTTGCTAGATTTGCTGCAGCAGCTGTTTTCAATGCTTCACGCGCTGTTTCTACCGCTTTTTCAGCTTCTAAAGCCGCCGTACGTGTTGACTCTACTTCTGTATTTTTTGCTGCAAGATTTGCTTGAGCTGTTGCTAATTGCGCTTCTATAGATGCTTTAAACTCTTTGACATGCGCAAGTTTTCTTTCTGCTAATTCTTGAGCTGTTGGAGAAATTGTACGTAATTTCAAGTTATCTAATGCTGCTTGAGCATCTTCTACCGTTCTTGTTGAACGATCTAATAGTTCTTGAAGACGTGCTAATTCGTTTTGTGATTCTTGTTGTTCTTTTACAGCCGTTGCTGCCGCTTGAGTTTTAGCTGCCGCTGTACGTTGTGCTTGAATATAAGCTGTTTCTTCAGCTTTCGCCGCATCAAATACTTTTTGGCTTCCATCTGGAGCTGTTACCGTTACTTTTGTTTTAATAGTATCAGAATCTGTTGCTGATGTTTTATCATCGATTGTATCCTCGAATGCTACATTTGCTTTAGTTGACTTAATTAAGTCTACTGATGCATCTTTTGCTTCTGAATAACTTGTTGAAGTTCCTGTTGGTTTAGCATTTTGAATTGATGCTACGTCTGTTGAGCTTGCTTCACGGTATGCTACATACCCTTTAAATCCTGATGCTGTTTCAATTTCCCAACCAGCATTTGATTGTTTAGCTGTTACTGCTGTACCGTCAGAAGATTTCCATTGGTTTGTTACTGAGTCATAGCTTACTGTAACTACCATTCCTTGTTCTGAAGATGTGTTATCTTTTTTAACTAGAGTCTCTGTACGTGTAACATTACCTACTGCTGTTACCTCACCATTTTTACGGATTTCAGCAATCTTATCCACTAAGGTTGAAGCCGAAGATGTTGTATTCCATGTACGTTCAAATTCATAAACAACGAACTTAACATCACCATTTGCTTGAGCATCTGTATAAACACGACGTTCAATAAGCGTTGACGTGCCATTACCATTGTCTTTTAGTTCATAAGCTTTTTCAGTAGGTAACGAATATTTACCTGTTGCACGGTTAAATTCCGCTCTAAGTGTAGTACCTGCCGCGTCAGTTACCATCGCAAATTCACGTTGGATGTTTGCTTTTACCTTATCAGTTGTAGCTTTTGTTACAATGTTATCGACACCAACATATTTTGTAGATTCTGGAGTCACTGATAAGTTAAGAGTTGAATCTCCTGTTGTTGAAGCCGCTCCTAACACCGCACCTTCCTGTAACGCAGTGTTTGTAGTACCTGCTGCAACTGTCCAGTTACCATCTTTAACTACAAGTTTTGTAACTGTTCCATCTGGCATTGTAATTTCAGCTTTGTTAGCTCCATTTGAAATTGTCACAGGTACAGTTGTTGCATAAGCTTCAACGTTCTTAACAGTAATTTTAGGTGCTACTGCAATTGTAATATTTTCATGAGCTTCTTGACCATACATATTCCAATCCTGATTTTTCGCATTGGTTGTATTATTATAGTCTTTTGCATAAACAGCTGCTGTGAAAATTCCAGCTTCTGTTGCTGTTCCAGTGATATCTCCAGTTTTTGGATCGTAATTTAATCCTGGTACAACATCATTTATCGAAGTTTTACTTCCCGTATAATTACCATTTAGGGCTGTATGAGCTGTGACTGTTTGTGGTCCGTTCTCAGTTTTTATTTTAGATCCATCAACTGCAGTGAAAGTTGCTCCACCTGTGTATCCAGAAGCAGTTTTTGAACCAGCAACTACTTTCTCTCCACTTTTTGTGTATACATAATCAGCTCTTTCATCACGAGTCATTCCATCGTTATCAATATATTTAATATTATGATTGACTTGGTCGCCTATTGTTACTAATTTTGATTTTCCTTGAATAACTGGTGCAGATGAATCTTGCCATCCTATCCATCCAGCTGTTAAGTCTCTGAAAGTAACTTGTTGAGTAGCTCCGTCTTTTTCTACAGTTAGGATATAACGCATGTCATATACACCGTTTTGAAGAGTAGATGCTACATATCCTTCTACAGTATCTGTAGTTGGATTATAAGCTAATCCAGGAGGTAAGTTGCTCGCTTCAACTTTTGCAATTGTGTATCCTGCTGCAGTTGCCTCTGGTGATAAACTAAAACGTTTTTTTACATCTGTAAGATATACATAATGATTTCCTTGTTCAAAAGTATAACCATAGATTTCTGTAGCTAGATACTCATAAGCACCTCCTGCTCCCCATGTTGTTTTCCCATTAGCTTTTCCTGTAGCACGAATTTTACCTTTCCATAATTCTGCTTCACGACCAAGTTTTTGAGCTTCTGTTTTTGATAAAGGAATATCAGTACGACCACTTATCCCTGCTTGTCCACTATTAGCCGCAGGCACATCAGTGTTCTCAGATTGATATCCATGAACATAAACTTTATAGTTAGCGTTACCATCTAGTTCTTTGTAAGATTTACCTGTAGAACCAAGAAATTCACCATTTTCTTTTCTTAGTTCTGTAGAAGCAGCTGTATACCCTTCATTAGCTGAAAGTGCTACAGCGAATTTTCCATCGCGACCAATACCATTACGTTTCAATTCATCATAGACTGCCTGAATTGACTCGTTCAAACGGTTCAATTGGGCATCCACTTGTTCTTTTGTCAAGCTCTTATCTGCCAAGAGTTTGTTCGTTTCTGCTAGGACAGCTTGGTTTTTAGCAACTGCAGCTTCGATAACAGCTTTACCCTCAGACGCAAGGTCCTTTTTGTCCATTTCTGAATAAGCTAAATGACTGGTAACTTCTGCTTCAGATGCAACTTGGCTCAAAACCTTAGTATCTACAGCTGGAGTTTCTTGTTTTTGATTAGCTGCTTCTTCTTTCTTGGCAGTTTCAGCAGCGTTTGATTCTACAAGAACTGTCACTAAAGCCTTGAGAGCTTCTGTTTGGCTATCTACTTCTGCTTGTTCAGCTGTTGGGTTGGCAAAAACTGATTTTGCAGTCGCTAAAACTTCCTTTGCTGCAGAGATAGCACTTGCATCTGCATTTTTAGCTGCAGCGATACGGTTTTCTAAGCTCGAAATCGCTTCATGGAGCGCCGTTTTATTAGCAGCAACCTTTTCAGCAGCTTTTTCAGCAGTTGCTTTATGAGCCTCTACTGTTTTTTCTTCTGCTGCTTGCTTAACTTCAGCTTCTTTTTGAACTGGAGTATCTACCTTTTTAGACTCTTCTGCTTTTACTTCTTTTTCAGCTACTGAAGTTGCTGGTTTAGCCGAAGTTCCATCGTTCTCTGGATTAGACGCCACTACTGATGAATCTGGAGTATTCCCATTGACTGTTGTTTCTGAGGCAGATACCGCTCCATTTCCAAGGAACATCAAACCAGCCGCAATCGCTACGGATGCTGCTCCAAAGCTATATTTACGAATCCCATAACGGATGTATTTTTCTACTCTAAAATCTTGTTGTTGCTTGCCTTTCATCGAGACTAACAACCTCCTTTTATTTTCATCATGTTAGTTAAAAATTTCCCAAAAAATCCCTCAGCAATTTTTTTACATAATTGAGAGGAAATTTTATATAATTCACAATTAACATGTATTTTAATAATATCATATCCCAGCCCATTACACAAGATATTTGATTTATAATTTTTTAAAAAATAACAATTTTTTCAAGTAAATTTTAGTTAACATTTTACTTGAATTATCAGCATTTCATAAGAGTCATAACTTTTTAAAATTGTCGCTTTTGTTTCTATTTTCTGAATATTTACTAGCCTCTTTTCAAAATTAAATCTTCGTTAGTTTGTATCAGTGTTTTTGTATATTTATTTAAAATTAACTTTGTAAAACGATTACTTTATCTCATTTATATATATTTTCCTTTTATCATTTAACTTTAGAAAGACGATTGCAAAACTTTCTACCAACTTTTGAGGTTTTCCGAGATGGTTGTATAATGAAGTATAGTGAAATAAAACGAAAAACGAGCACTTTCGTACTCGTTCTCTGATATAAACTACTGATTAAAGTGAGTTTACGTCAACTTTGATACCAACACCTTGAGTAGTTGTGATAGTCAAGTTTGTTACGTAAGTTCCTTTAGCTGTAGCTGGTTTTGCTTTTTGGATTGTTTCGTTGAAAGCTTTGAAGTTTTCAACCAATTTTTCAGCTTCAAATGATACTTTACCGATGATTGCTTGAACGTTACCTGCACGGTCAGCACGGTAAGTGATTTTACCACCTTTAGACTCTTCAACTGCTTTAGCAACATCCATTGTTACAGTACCAGTTTTAGGGTTTGGCATCAAGTTACGTGGTCCAAGGACACGTCCAAGACGTCCAACAAGAGCCATCATGTCAGGTGTAGCGATAACTACGTCGAAGTCCAACCAACCGTCGTTGATTTTAGCAACAAGGTCATCTTCACCAACAAAGTCTGCACCAGCAGCTTTTGCTTCTTCAGCTTTTGCACCACGTGCGAAAACAAGAACGCGTGAAGTTTTACCAGTACCGTTTGGCAATACCATTGCTCCACGGATTTGTTGGTCAGCTTTTTTAACGTCGATGTTCAAGTTGTAAGCAACTTCTACAGTTGCGTCAAATTTTGCAAAGTTAGTTTCTTTTGCAAGTGCTACAGCTTCTTCTACGCTGTATGCTTTTGTGCTGTCGATTTTCTCAAGAGCAGCACGAAGTTGTTTGCTTTTTTTAGCCATTTTCTATTCTCCTTGTAAGTGGTTCAATCGATTTTCATCTCCCACGTCACTTCTCGAAATGATGAAGTCTTGCGGGTTATATTGGGGGTGTTATTGATTAGTCAACAACAGTGAATCCCATAGAACGAGCAGTACCTTCGATCATACGCATTGCAGACTCAATGTTTGCTGCGTTCAAATCTGGCATCTTAGTTTCTGCAATTTCTTGTACTTGTGCACGAGTAACTGTAGCAACTTTAGTTTTGTTAGGTGTACCTGATCCTTTTTCAACACCTGCAGCTTTTTTCAAAAGAACAGCAGCCGGTGGTGTTTTAGTGATGAAAGTAAATGATTTATCTTCGTAAACTGAGATAACAACTGGAATGATCATACCAGCTTGGTCAGCTGTACGAGCGTTGAACTCTTTTGTGAATCCCATGATGTTGATACCAGCTTGACCAAGAGCAGGTCCAACCGGTGGAGCTGGTGTAGCTTTACCAGCAGGGATTTGCAATTTTACAAGTTTTTCGACTTTTTTAGCCATTTTTAAATCCTCCTTTGTGGTTTTGGCGGTAATTAAAGATTTTTACCTCCCACAAGTATGCTTTACACATACTCATCTATTATACACTATTTATCTGGAATTGCAAGAGAAAAGTTTATTTTTTAATCGACGTAATCTCCGCCTTCAAAGCCGTAGTATTCTTCCAAACTGAGACCACTGGCAGCTATTTCTTTGGCTTCTTTTCCGACATATCGAAGGTGCCATTCTTCAGCCATATAGCCTGTTTCTTTTTCTTTACCTTTTAGATAACGGACAACAAAGCCATAATCAGCTGCATGGTCCAAGAGCCATTGAGCCGCTTTTTCTTCTGTCACCAATTCTCCATTTGTGCTGATCACATCAAAGGCCAAACCTGTCTGGTGTTCGCTATAGCCAGGACGGGCAGAGTAACGGTCGGCAGCCGCCTTCCCATCTTGGTTGACATAATCTTGATAGAGCTTGGTCTGAGTTTCATAACTTCTAAAACCACTGTAATGATCGCTAATCGGGAAACCTGCCTCTTGCATTGCTTTGATAAGTTTGACCAACTCTGCCTTGGCTGTTGGATTTTCCCCTGGATTGTAGTCTTTTGACAATGGGTAGTGTTTATTGGCTACGATGATTTCATCGTATTTCCCTTGGATGCTGTAGTAGTCTCCTTTGTTAACCACTTCTGCTTTTTTCTGGGCAGCTCCTTGAGCCTTACTTCCTACTGTTCCATCAGCTTTAGCTGTTTGCTCTGTCTTAACTGAGCCATCTTCATTTTTTGCTTTTTCTTGTGAACAAGCTGCTAGACTCAAGGCTAGCAAAGCTGTCAAGATAAGGTATCTTTTTTTCATTTCTACTCCTTTATTTCTAATAGTTTATCTACTTCTAACGATAAACGTTTGACTAATCTTTTAATCTCATCCGGTTTTGCTTGGCAGGTTTCTGCTGTCATTTCTTCAAAAGGAACCCACCAGACTGGACCACGTCCCTTGAGACCGTGTCCATTCATATCACCTCTTCGTCTAGGAAACAGATGCCAATGAAGATGGGCATCGCCATTTCCTAGCAGTTCGATATTCATTTTCTCAGCAGCAAAGGCCTTAGCAACCGCCTCTTGGACCACACTCATTTCTTCTAGAAAATGGAGTCTTGTCTCCTTTTTCAAATGGTGCAATTCGGTGACATGTTCCTTGGCTAGAAAGAGACTATAGCCTGCAAAATACTGGTGGTCTCCAATCACAAGATAGCCTGTTTCCAACTCTTTGACAAAATAGGGATTTTCTCTCTTCTTGATGAGCTCAATTCTCTGGCAAATCAAACACATATTAGTCTACCAATGCGCTCTTAAGATAAGCATCAACCATACGTTCTGTTGCGACCACCGAGTCAATATGAGTACGCTCATAAGAATGACTAGACTCGATACCAGCACCGAGAAGGGCGTGTTTGACTTCTGCCCCTGCAGACATAGCTGCTGAAGCGTCCGAACCATAAAATGGATAGATATCCAGCTTAAATGGAATATCTTGTTCTTTAGCCAAAGCAACCAAGTGTTGACGGAAGTCATAGTGATAAGGCCCAGAAGCATCCTTGACACAGATAGACACTGTATATTCGTCTGTTTGCTGGTCATCTCCCATAGCTCCCATATCCACAGCCAGATATTCGACTACCTGAGCAGGAATATTAGAATTAGCACCATGGCCCACTTCTTCAAAGACTGAAAAAGCAAAATGGGTTGTTACAGGCAACTCAATCTTCTCTTCCCTATAAATACGAAGCAGGTTAAGCAAAATCGCTGCGCTGACTTTATCGTCCAAATGACGAGACTTGATAAAACCTGTCTCTGTCACGACAGTTCGGGGGTCAAAACTGATAAAATCACCGACCTCAATCCCAAGAGCACGAGTTTCTTTTTCACTAGTTACTTTGGCGTCCAAACGCACTTCCATATTGTCTTGCGTGCGTTCTGCAGTTCCTGCATCCTTGTAGACATGACAAGAAGTTTGGTGAATGAGGATGGTTCCTGATACCTTTTGACCTGTGCTGGCCACATGAACGGTACAGTTTTCACCTTCAATCATGTTCCAAGGAAAACCACCGATACGGTCCATTTTGAGACGGCCGTCCGGTTTGACAGCACGAACAATAGCACCAAGCGTATCCACATGGGCAGTCACATAGCGATGCTCTTCATCATTTTGACCTTTGATGGTCACATTGACACCGCCCTTAGCTGTGCGAACCGACTGGTAACCAAAACCTTCTAGAGTCTTGACTAAATAGTCCGAAATCTCTCGAGTGAAGCCCGTTGGCGACGCAATGGCTGTCAGTTCTTTGATATATTCTACTGTTTGATTCATTTCTTCACCTCTTTTGCTACCTATTATAACACATTTATCATCGGATAAAAAAAGAAAATCACTCCTGTAGACTTGACTACAAAAGTGATTTTAATGATTATTCCATTTCAAAAACATCGCTTTCTTGCTTGTTTGGTAGAACCAATGAGAGCAAGATTCCGACAATGGCTGGTACCAACCATGGGAGTGATGCCTTAGCAAAAGGAAGAGCGTTGACAAGATTTGCAAGAAACTCAACCTTAAACGAGCTTCCTAGTACGCTTGCAATAGCAATAGCTGTAACAACAGCAATTGTCAACTGCATACCTGGTTTTGAAAGGGCAACAAATTTGTTGACAATGACAATCATAACGATAGCAATCGTGATTGGGTACAAGATAACCAGTACAGGGATTGAGTACTTGATAATCGCATCAAGACCCAAGTTGGCAATAGCAAATCCAATCAAGGTAAAGGCTGTCGCATAAACCTTATAGCTGATTTGTGGGAAACGCTCATTAAAGAACTCAGCTGTTGACACAATCAAACCAACTGTTGTTGTGAAGCAGGTTACGGTAACCATAGCTGCAAGGAAGAGTTGAGCTGTTGAGCCAAAGATTTCTTGAGTGGCTTGTGACAAGATGTAAACACCTGGTGTTCCACCCTTCATTGCCTCAGCTGGTACTGGGAAATGATTTCCAAGGAAACCTAACCCGATGTAAAGAGCGCTGAAGGCAAGGGCTACAACGATACCAACCACCCAAATAGTTGAAATGTATTCTTTCTTACTTGAAAATCCAAGTTGTTTCAAGGTTTGAACTGCGATTACACTGAAGGCAACTGAGGCAAGGGCGTCCAAGGTATTGTAACCTTCTAGGAAACCTGTACCAAAGGCAGAAGCTTGATAAGCAGCTGAAGCAGCTTGAGGACTTGTTCCACCGTATTTGAAAGCTCCCAGAACAACCAAGATAACAATCAAAATCGCAAAGACTGGCGTTAAAATACGTCCAATGCGGTCTAAGATTTTTGATGGATTAAGCGAAATCAAATAGGCTGCTGCAAAATACAGAACAGTAAAGACAATCAAACCAAGACCTTTATTTGCATCCGACAAAAGAGGGCTAATCCCTACTTCGTAAGCTGTTGTAGCAGTACGTGGGATAGCAAAGAATGGACCGATTGACAAATAAAGAACTGAGAGGTAAAGAGTCGCAAACCAAGGCGCTATCTTTGTTGAAATCTCGTAGATATATCCTTTAGGATTTAGCGTTCCAATAATAAGAGTCAAGACGGCGATACCGACACCTGAAAAGACAAAACCTGCGATGGCAGGAAGAAAATGTTCTCCAGATAGAGCACCTAGAGAAGGCGGAAAAATCAAGTTCCCCGCACCAAAAAATATTCCAAACAGGAGTAAACCTGTTAGGGCACCTTTTTTAGCCATGAAAATCTCCTTCATATTTATAAAATACTGACCTAGTATATCATGAATAGGAGTATGAAAAAAGCTTCACGAAGTAAATATTGAATGTTTTCAAGATTCTTAAAAATGAGAATTATCTAAAAATAAAATCCCCTACCCAGTCCACACCAAGTAGGAGAAAATTCTAGTGTTTAAAGTTCTTCAAAAGCCATCATGCCACCTTGTACATTGATAACCTCATAACCTTGTTCTGATAAGAATTGGCAAGCACGCGCCGATCTCATTCCAGATTTACAAATAACATAATGTAACTGATCCTTGTCCAATTGATCATAAGTATCAGCTAATTGACTCAGAGGAAGATTCTGAGCACCTTCTAAATGAAGAGCTTCAAACTCATCCACTTCTCTCACGTCCACTAAAGAAAGTTGGTCATTTTGGTAAAGCTGGTAAAATGCGTCAAAGGAAATTTCTTTCATTCTTTTTCTCCTAATACTCTTCGAAAATCAAATTCAAACCACGTCAGCGTCGCCTTACCGTACTCAAGTACAGCCTGCGGCTAGCTTCCTAGTTTGCTCTTTGATTTTCATTGACTATAAAATAGTTTTAATTCTTTTTTTCAAATCCGGCACCACTTCTGACTCAAACCAAGGATTTTTGGCCATCCAGATTTGATTTCTAGGCGAGGGGTGAACTAATGGAAAATAGGTTGGCAAGTAGTTCTGGTAATGTTTTACCCGTTCTGTCACTTTGCCACTGACTTTCTCCTGTAAATAGTAGGCTTGGGCATATTGGCCAATCAAGAGGGTCAATTGGATATCTGGTAATTCTTGCAAGAGCTGTGGATGCCATTTTTCTGCAAAATCTGCTCTCGGTGGTAAGTCTCCTGACTTACCATGTCCTGGAAAGTAGAAATCCATAGGCAGAACAGCAAAATATCCTGAATTGTAAAAGGTATCTTCATCCACACCTAGCCAGTCTCTCAGGCGGTCACCACTCTTATCTTTCCAATAAAGTCCTGCTTCTTGGGTTTTAAGCCCCGGTGCCTGACCGATGATATTGATGCGAGCAGTCTTTGGTGCTGCAAAGAGAGGCTCAATGCCACGCTCTGTATAGGTAGCATTCTGCGGATCTGCCATAATAGCCTGCTTGATTTTTTCAATTTGAGACATCTACTCTCCCTCCAAAAAGAAGTCTAAGCATACAATCTCAGACTTCTATCGTTTTATTTGATCAATTCGTAAATAGCTTCGGCATAGATTGCTGCTGCTCGGAAGAGATCATCCAAGGCGATAAATTCATTAGCTTGGTGCATGGTGTCAATTGAGTCTGGGAACATAGCACCGTAGGCAACACCGCGTTCTAGCAAACGACCAAAGGTTCCACCACCGATGACTTGCTCGTGACCTTTAAGACCAGTTTGTTTTTCATAGACATTCAACAAGGTTTGGACAAGTGGATCTTCCATTGGCACATAGTGAGGCGTGTGACCGTGTTCAGAAAGGCTAACAGAAGCAACTGGCAAGTTTTCAAGGATTGACTTGATTTGCTCTGGGCTTGTTCCTTTTGGATAGCGGATATTAAGGGCAATGGTATTATCAGCGCTTGTTTCAT
Source organism: Streptococcus mitis (assembly GCF_000960025.1). GTDB lineage: Bacteria > Bacillota > Bacilli > Lactobacillales > Streptococcaceae > Streptococcus > Streptococcus mitis_DH. The sequence goes on from NZ_JYGQ01000004.1 coordinate 66,152, forward strand.
CAAAGCGGAAGACGCCAGCATTCATAGAAAGGGCACCCATCTTTTCATCCACATGGGCAATCTTGAGACTTTCACCCTCATGATCATTCAAGAGAATCTTACCAGCGATGTCAAGGTAGTCTTTGGCTGGACCAGCAAAGTCAAACTGGCTAAGGAAGAGGGCTAGGTAAGTCGCACCATTGACACCTGAAGCAGGCATAGCACCATGCGCTGATTTACCAATGATGGTAACCTTGTACTGACCGTTTTCTTCTTGGAGTTCTCCTCTAAGTTTGTGTTCTGCAACAAAGGCATCTAGTTTAGCTTGCAAGTCAGCCAAATCACCTGAAACGACTGCTGTTGCTGATTCTGGTACCATATTTTCACGTAAACCACCTGTAAAGCTGTGAAGACGGGCAGCACCTGCATTTTCACCTGCAAAGTGGAGGTATTCCGTGATATTTCCTTTTTCACCATTGATGATAGGGAATTCAGCGTCTGGAGAGAAACCAAAGTCTGGTTTTGCAAGTCCTACGTGCTCGAAATAGTAGTCCATGTCTGCCCAACCTGATTCTTCGTCTGTTCCAACGATGAAACGAACTTTCTTAGAAGTTGGAAGACCCAATTCTTTGATGATTTTCAAACCATAGTAACAAGCTGTTGTAGGACCCTTGTCATCTGAGGCACCACGCGCATAAAGGCGACCGTCTTTGATCGTTGGTGTGTAAGGGTCTGTGTTCCAACCGCTACCAGCTGGCACCACGTCCATGTGGGCAAAGATTCCAAGAACTTCTTCTCCATCACCAAACTCAAAATGTCCTGCGTAGTTGTCAACATTTTTAGTTGGGTAGCCATCGCGGTCTGCGATTTCAAGGAATTTCTCCAAAGCTTTTACCGGACCAGGCCCAAATGGATGCTGGGCATCAACCTTGCTATCGTCACGTTCTGAGTTGATTTCCAAAAGGCTAAACAAGTCAGCCAAGAGGTCTTCTTTGCGTTTTTCTACTTCTGCTGTAAAATCAATTGTTGTCATTTTTTTCTTCTTTCTATCTTTTCTCGATGATTTCATCTACTGGCAAGCGGTAACTTGGTTCCAATTTTTCGTCTGTGTATCCCACTGTAATCAAAAGTTCTGGGCGGAAGCGGTCTTCGATATCCAAAACTTCATTGACTTTTGATTTGTCAAAACCAAGAATAAGATTTGATCCGATTCCTTGGTCTGTAAGAGCCAGAACCAAGTTCATAGCAACCAAACCTGCATTGAGGGCTAAGTAGTCGCTGACTTGTTGTTCATTGTAGCGTGCAAATTCAGCAGGCAAATTTTTCATAAAGTATTGAAGTTGTTCTTCTGAGAAATTGTTAGCACCACCAACTCGGGCAATCTTACGAGCACGTTTGGCAAGGTCTGTATCTGTAAATAGGGCAATGGTTACAGGTGCTGATGATACCTGCTCAAAGTTTGAACCGTAAGCCAATTTTGCCAGTTCAGCATTTTTCTCACGAACCACCACAAATTTCCATGGCTGGCTGTTGTGGGCACTTGGTGCCAAGGTTGCGATTTCGATAGCCGTACGAACATCTTTAGGATCAACAGGTTTATCAGTGAACTGCTTGGTCGCATGACGTTTTTTATTTAATTCAAGAAATTTCATAATCGATTTCCTTTTCTAATTCTACTGCTTCCATTCTACCATAATTTGAAAGAGGTTGCAGAGATTTTTCGTAGAGACAAACTGGAACAAGGATAAGCAACTGAATGAAGAAAATCATTTAAATCAGGAATCCCCTCATCCAGTTCCAATTAATTTTCAGTTACTTAAAGAAACTAGTCTATCTTATATTCTGACTTTATAGCCTCCAAGAAATTCTTCACATCTTCTACATACCCATGCTTTTCTATTAAGCTTGCTAATAGTTCCAGATTGTGCCCCTGATAGTTGTCTTCTCGTCGTAGCTCTTCATACATTTCGATAAAAGGAAGCCCCTTGAATTTGGCCAACTCCAACTCCGCTTCATAGTCATAAGCAACTTTACGAAATAGGATATTGACCAATTCCCCATCTTCAACTTCTATCACGGCATACTGGGCACGGTGATTTTTTAACGCCTCCCAATTAAAATAGGGCATGCCAATCGACCCTGGATTGATGATTTGTTGCCCTTGACTGCCGTAACGAAGCAACTGCTTGTGGACATGACCATAGACTGCCACGTCCGTTTCCTCATCTAGCAGTTGGTCAAATTTTTCTGTATCATTCCCAACCAACAAGTCACCCCCATAATTTTTGTCAGGTAAATTATGAGAGATAGAAAAGCGCAACCCATCAACCTCTTTCTTTTCCAGCAAAGGCAAGCTTCGTAACCAGACAATCGTTGCAGGATCCATTCGCTCCATCAAAAACTGGGTCATTCGCATTGACTGGATTTCTTGTGGATGTTCCAAACCATATTCACCATCCAAGGCCTCAAGGACACAATCATCCCAATTGCCTCGAACACTGGCTGTTATAGAAAGGTCCTTTAACAGAGCGACCAAGTCATTTGCACCGGGACCGGGAAGAAAAATATCTCCCAGAAGCCAGTATTCACTGACTCCTTGGTTTTTAGCATCTGCAATCACTGCTTCTAGGGCAGTTGTATTGCCATGAATATCTGATAAAATTGCGATTTTATGATTCATTGTGTTCTCCTTCTGTTTGGTAATCTACTTGTTCTTCCGCAACTTGAAGCAAGGCTTCTGCCTCCTGCGGGTTCAACTTCCTCTGCACAGCCTCTGCAACAGCTCTAGGTACTCCAACTTCGACAATCTCATCCACACTGGCTTCCCTGATTTTGGTCAAAGACTTGAAATGCTTCATGAGATTCTGCTTGCGTTTAGGTCCCAGACCGTCAATTCCATCCAGTTGTGATGAAAAAGAATTTTTGGAGCGCAGTTGACGGTGGAAAGTGATAGCAAAGCGGTGGACCTCATCTTGGATGCGTTGGAGGAGGAAAAATTCCTGAGAATTGCGAGACAACTCCACCACCTCAAGTGGATCTCCAAAAAGCAATTCATGGGTTTGGTGCTTATCATTCTTTTGCAGACCCGCAATGGGGATATCCAAGCCCAGTTCCTCTTGGATGACTTGCTTGGCGATATTGACTTGACCTTGCCCCCCATCGATGACAATCAAATCTGGAGGAGTCAAACCGTCACGCTGTACTCGACCATAGCGCCTGCGAATGACTTCTCGCATACTGGCATAGTCGTCTGGCCCGACTACGGTTTTTATCTTATACTTACGGTAATCCTTCTTACTAGGTTTTCCGTTGACAAAGACTACCATGGCTGAAACAGGGCTAGTTCCCATGATGTTGGAGTTATCGAAGGACTCGATACGGACAGGGGTCGGGATTTGGAGCAAGCGTCCTAGATTTTCAATAGCCCCTTGGGTCTTTTCGACTGATTTTTCTAGCAGGTTGAACTTCTGCTCTAGACTGACTCGAGCATTCTTTATAGCTAAATTGACCAGCTGCTTTTTCTCTCCACGCTGGGGTTTGAGAATCTTGGTATCGACCAAGGCCTTGACCGCTTCTTCGTCAATATCCTGCGGAATCAATACTTCATTGGGAACTAGGTGAGATTTTTCTTGATAAAATTGTCCTACATAGGTCAATAAATCCTCATCTGGATCGTTGTAGTAAGGGAAGAGATTGACATCCCGCTCAATGAGCTTGCCTTGACGGACAAAGAAAACCTGAACACACATCCAGCCCTTATCGACATAGTAGCCAAAAACATCGCGGTTTTGGAGATCCTTAGCCATGACCCGTTGCTTAGTTCGAAGCGTTCCAATCGCCTGAATCAGATCACGGTATTCCGCCGCACGTTCAAACTCCATAGTCTGGGCTGCAGTTTCCATCTTTTTCTTGAGGTCATCGATGATTTTATCATCCTGCCCTTTCAGAAAATCAGAAACCTCCTGGGCCATGGACTTGAAATAAGCCTCATCTTTATTACATATGGTGTGGGCCATACACTGGCCGATATGGTAATAAAAGCAAACCTTAGACGGTGGATTCGTACACTTACGAAAAGGGAAAATCCGATCCAGTAGTCGCTTGATTTCATTGGCTGCCCCAACATCTGGATAAGGTCCAAAGTAGAGGCCTCCGTCCTTTTTGACCTGTCGGGTGATAATCAAGCGAGGATAGCGCTCATTGGTGATTTTGATGAAAGGATAAGACTTATCATCCTTGAGCATGATATTGTACTTTGGCTTGTTTTCCTTGATCAGGTTGATTTCTAGGAGAAGTGCCTCAATATTGGACTCAGTAACGATAAATTCAAAATCCACAATTTCAGACACTAGAGCCTCTGTCTTAGTATCATGACTTCCACGGAAATAAGACCTCACACGATTACGCAGATTTTTAGCCTTTCCTACATAGATAATCGTACCGTTTTTATCCTTGTGAATGTAGCAACCAGGGCTGGTCGGCAAGAGCTCTAGTTTTGATTTAATCAAGTTATTCATAGTTCCATTATAGCAAAAAAGTAGGGAAAAATAGTCCCCTACTCATTAGTCTCATATAATTTTCGAAGTCTTTCAACATCCTCTTCCTGGATACCATAAAAGGAACCTGCAGGTTGCATGACAGACTTCTCATCTGTATGGTCCAAGCCAATCGCATGACCCAACTCATGTTCTGCCGTATGGACAATGCGCTCATAGGAATAGCCATAGTTAGGATTGGACAGATAATAGTGATTCAATCGTACCGTGACAGACAAGAATTGCCCCGTTAAGAGATTGGTCTGACTTTCTGCCTCTCCTGCCACAGGAGTACCTCCGTCATTCATCTCCGTAGCCAAGATATCTGCCTTGCTGGACTCGGTGACAATTTCAAAGTTAAAAGCACCCGTTTGATTCCAATTCTGAATTGCTTCTAAATACGCCTCTTGAAATCCTGAATTCATCTGGGGATCTAGGTAAATACGAGCTGAAGCCTGCAGCCACCTTCCTTCAGAGTGTTGATGGCTATCTGTCTGGCTCAACTTAGGCAGTTGCCCTGTTTTTTCCCATTGGTCGATACTTTGTTGACCATTCTTTACTGACCGCTCTGCTTGCTTCAGCGCTCCTTGAAAATCCCCGTTCAGATACCAGAGAAGTCCGAAAGCAAGCGCACATAAGAGCACAACTATCCAAACCAGGCGCCAAAACAAACGCCACACAAAAGAAAAGAAAGCCCCTATCAAACGAAAAATCCAGCGCATGTCCCTCCACCTTTCTAGCAAATAAAGACTATTTTACTAAAACAAGCTGAAAGAAAGCTAAAGACCGATTTTCTTATCTTAGCGTCCTAATATTTTTTTGAGTAACTGAATAGCTTTATATTTTAGGGGAGATGGATAATAACGGAAAGTTCCTGCTTTACGTACAATATAACCATTAAAATTTTGTTTAAAACGTAAAACACCATCACTACCATCAAAAATCCCTTGAATCCCTAGAAAGTTGTATTTAGGGATCCCACGTTTTATGCTTTCCAACATAACATATTTCTGAAGCAAAGCTGGTGCATAAAATTTATTAAACTCAGTATAGGAACCACTAAAAAGATAGGTCGTTTCTTGAGGCATATAAATAAATAAACTACCTGCTAAGACAAGATCTTTCTCTCCATATTTTTTAATCAACTCTCGTGCTTCTGCTTTTCGAACTTCAAAGCTTTCATACTGCCTAGCCAACTCTTTGTGTTCTTTTTTCTTTTGTGCAGAATCTGGATATTGTTCTAATAAGAGTAATGAGGTAGCTATTTTTTCAGATAATTCTTTTTGCTTATGTATTAAATTTTGTATATATTCTCCTAAATTTAGAATAGCAATTACAAACTCGGCTTTTTCTCCAAAAGAGTCATAAAAATGCTCATAATATTCTAAACTTTTATCACTATATTCTCGACGTTCAGAGGTTGTTTTTGTTATATCTTTAAAAATTGAAAGTTCTTCACGATTTAATTTTTTCAACTGAATACCAAATGTATCAGCCTTTTTCACCAAAGCTTTCCCCTTTTTACTAAAACTGTTAAGCAAGGTCTTTTCAGTTAGCTCATTCAAATCTTTACAATATAACCAATCCGGTTCTCCACCTGGGTAACCTGTTTTTAAACCATCAAATTGATAACCTAAATCAGTCAAATCTTGAATAATACTTTTTTTCTCAGCATCTATTGGATTACCATCATTATCAAAAGTTTGGTAAGTTTCATAAGGTTTTACAATTAGCTCCAATGCACCATTCTGCTTAGCATATTCTTTTAACTCCACATAAAAAACTGGCAGGGCTTCTTTTCTCGTATAAATAGGCCCCGAATTGAGCTCCATATGCAAACCACCTAACATAGGTAAGCTATAAACTAGAGCTGCAACTTGAATCTCTCCTTCTTGTTTCAAAGCAAGGTAAACAATTCGAGCCCCTCTTTTTTCTAATAAGTCCCCCATCTGGACAGATTGCATAAAGGAACGAGAAGAAACCTGATCAGAATAAGTACGAAACTCTTCTTTCGTGAGTGTAGTTAGTGCCATATACTTACTTTCTATGTTTTTTTCTTAATGTTTTACGGAAATCAAGAGCAAGTCTTAACAGAGGATAGAGAGGATGGGTGGGCATTGTAAACTCACCCAAGTATTCTTCAATCGTTGGATTAAATTTTTCCTTAAAATGGTAAAGTCCACCATTGAGAGAGTTTTCAACACCACCTAAATTTTGCCACACCATACCTCGCTCAAAAGCATAGCGAGCTGTTTCATACCAAGTTAAAATTGGTGCATTATAACGTTTAAAAGCATCATCCATACCAGCATATAGATTAACAGAGGTATTACCAAATTCCAAACTCAAAGTAGCTGCTAAAGGAATGTTTGATTTTTCTTCATTCAGATATCTCTGCAAGAAAGCTCTTTCTTCCACCAAACGCTCTTTTTTCCTTCTCTGGGCTTCTACTTTTGAAGTTCGAGTCGACTCAGTAAACGCCTCTTCCAACGCTAAGTTTTTCGCTAACTGTTCTTCTAATTCTCGCAAACGCTTAGCGATATCTAGAGTAGCCAGCGCTATGTAGGCCTTATCCTTAAAATTATCTAACAATTTTTTATAATAGGCTTCATTCCTCAAATGGATATCTTTTCGCTTCTCAGTTTTTTTCATCAAAAACGAGAAAGATTCCAACAATTCATCTCCACCAATCTTAATCTCTACACCCTTATTTCTAGCTGATCGAATGGCTTGTTTTGTTGACTTGCAAAGTTTATCTTCTGCAAAGTTTTCCTTGTATATTTTTGCCTGAATACGAGGCTGAATAGTATCCCCCATTCCATCGGTCTTTCCTGACCACCTTACTCCCATTCTTTGCAAATTTTCAATAATAGCCATATTTTCAGGATATTCTGTTTTTTCATGCTTGATTGAACTTTGTGATAAGCAAATACTTGGGTCAAAAATCACAAAAATCGCTCTCTTGCTTCGAGCATAGGACTTAATGGATTGAAGAACAAAGTTCAGGAGTTTAGCATCCTTATAATCTAAAACAGGACCTCTTGGGATATAAAACATTCTATAGCCTAGAGGAAGAGTTTTAATCAAAATACTAGCTGTAGCCAGTAATTTATCTCCTCGGTAGACGCCAAACTTTTCATGTTGCCAATCAGACTTAACCTCTTCCCAAGCACTACTTTGTAATACATTGACTAATTCATGTTCTTTAACAAACTGATCATATTCTAATGTGGGAATGCCAATTTGATAACGATACATCTCTTACTCTCTTTCCAACAATAATAGAATTTAACTACTATTCTACTATTTTTGTTTAGAAAGTCTAGTAAAAACATATTTTAGTTTCTATTCCATAGAAGACATGGTTATTGAAAGAGTAATACAAACTAAACTAGCTTAATCTCTCTTCTAATTTGAAATCAATTGGCAGAGTTGCTAGAAACCGTTCCAATTGTTTTTCCCAGTAGTACCATTCGTGAGTTCCAGCGCTATGGCTATAGGTCACATCAAATCCCAGTTTTTTGAGATTTGTCACTGCGAGATTATTGGCTTCGTACAAGAAATCCTGCTCGCCACACCAAGCCCACAGCTTGGTCTTTTTATCCGATTTTTTAGCCAGACTTTCAAGAGAATAAGGACTAGCTGTCCAGTCTTTAATCTCTCCAAAAACACCTCTCCAATAAGCTGGTGTTCCCAGTTCTTGGCTCTCAGGAGAAAACTCTTGAAAGCTAAGAGCACCTGAAAAACTAGCTGCATGAGAAAAACGATTTGTAGCAAGAGCCAGTTTGAAGCAGCCGTAGCCTCCCATGGAGAGACCAGCGATAAAGGTCTTTTCACGCTTGCTAGTCATATTAGGGAAGAAGCGTTTCAGAACCTGTGGCAATTCCTCTGCTAGAGCTGTGTAATAGTCAAAACCATATTGGGTATCGGTATACCAACCGTTGCTGGTATTGGGCATAACAACGATGAGATTGGTTCCTCGAAGTAAGCGTTCTACGTTGGTCCGCTTGAGCCAACTATTATGATTACCAGACATCCCGTGCAAGAGGTACAAGACTGGAATGTCTTTACACTCTGGTTCTTCCACTCGATTGGCATCAGGGTAGAGGACATTCACTCCCCACTCCATATCCAATACTTGTGAGTAATACTCGATTTTCATTACTGCCATGATTTGCTCCTTCTATTTTCCGATAAGAAAAAGCCAAAACTCGGCTTTCTCTCTGTTTATTTCAACGATTATTTTGCTTCCATGACTACTGGTAAAATAGCTGGACGACGCTTAGTCTGATCAAAGAGATACTTGGTAAGATTATCACGAACCTTCCCTTTAAGATCTGCCCAGTCAAAGTCATCCCCTTGAAGATAGTCTTCTACCGTTTGGTTAATCAATTCTGAACTTTCACGGAGAATATCGCGACTCTTCTTGAGATAAACAAATCCACGCGTGTGAACACGAGCCTTGGCCACAATTTTCTTCTCACGACGGTTAACGGTGATTGCTACGATGAAAATGCCATCCTCTGACAAGACCTTACGGTCACGAAGAACCACATTACCAACATCACCAATGGCATTCCCGTCAATCAAGACATCCCCTGCTGAAACCGCGCCAGCTGGGACAAAGTCCCCATTCTCATAAGCCATGCTGGTTCCCTTTTTAGGGATGAAAATGCGTTCTGGCAGCATCCCGACCGCCATAGCAGCCTTAGCATGGGCATCCAACTCACGATATTCCCCTTGAATTGGGAAAAGATACTTGGGTTGCAAGAGATTAATCATCAATTGCAAGTCACGCGCATTTCCGTGCCCTGACACACGCAAGCTTTGAGTGATCAGTTTGACAACCCCACCAGCTTGGTAAATCATGTTTTCCACACGCGCCATAACTGCTTCTTTAGCGATAGACGGAGTGGTTACGATATAGACCAAGTCACCGTCCTTGATTTCCACATAACGGTGGCGACCAATCGACATCTTGCGAAGACCGTTGATAGGCTCACCCATACGGCCTGTCTCAAGGATAATCAACTCATGGTCCTCAAAGCGAGACATATCTTTCGGCTTAATCAAAAGACTCTCATTGGCTAGAGACAATTTCTTAAGGCGAATCGCAGTACGGACGATATTTTCAATATCGAATCCTGTCAAGACCACACGACGGCCTGTTGCATCCGCAGCGTCAAACACCTGCTGGATACGAGAGAGGTTGCTTGCTACCGCTGCAACGATGATACGACCATCCCAGTCCGAAATGGTTTGAGTGATCTCGTCCCCAACTTCACTTTCACTAGCCACTTGGATATTGCTATCTGCATTGGCTGAATCGCTAAGAAGAGCTAGAACTCCATCACGACCGATTTCTGCTAAGCGAGCAAAGTCTGTGGCATAGGATTCACTAGCTGTCTGGTCAAATTTAAAGTCACCTGTATAAACGATACTACCTTCAGCTGTCTTCAAGACCACACCCAGACTCTCTGGGATAGAGTGGGTCGTACGGAAGAAGGACACTACAGTCCCTCCAAAATCTATCTCCGTATCCTCATCAATGACATGGAAATCATTAAATTTCTTAACCGTATCATTTCCTTTGACAAAGAGTTTGGCCAACTCAATGGTCAGCTCAGACCCAAATACAGGCACCTTGGCTTCAGCCAAGAGATAAGGCAGAGCACCAATGGCATCCGCATGGCCGTGGGTCAAGAAGACCCCAGCGATACGATCGCTATTTTCAAAAAGATAGTCCATATTGGGAATGACCACGTCCACCCCTAGTTGTTCATTTTCAGGGTATTTCAGACCTGCATCCAAAACGAAAATAGACCCATCGATTTCAGCGATATACATATTTTTCCCATTTTCACGGACACCGCCAAGTGTTGTTAAACTGATATTACTCATTTTTCCTCCGAAAGCTTAATTTATCTTGATTATAGGGTTGCTTGCCCTCTTATTCTAAAAGCACTACTTTTAGCCGAATCTTTTCCTACCATTATACCATTTTTTTGATGATTTTCAAAATGAAGATTTGTTTTCAAAAAAGAGCTGGTTTCCCAACTCTTTCCTATCTGCTATTCTTTTTTCATTAAAAAGTCATAAATTTCTTGCACGGTACCCAGCGCCATCATTTCTTGGTCTTTGACGGTTTGTTTGAGATTTTGGTAAATTTGACTTTCTCCGATTTCCCGCTTTGGTGCCTCTTTATTCACTGTCATGACACCATCTTTGATGGTCACAAAACCTAGCTCTTCAAATACTTGAATCATCTTGACCAGCAAGATTTGTTGGATATTAAGATAAGCTGCCAAATCTTTCAGCTTGTAGCGAATATCAAACTCTGGAAACTGGTAAACGGTCTTGTACAATTTAGCAAACTGCTCTCTAGTCCCATAACCTGTCAAATAGTAGGCCTTGTCAATATCATTTTTGAAATAGACAGCAGAGAAATTTTGTTCCTGAAAAATGGTCTTCAGCTGAGTAATATCCTCAGGAATGGTTTTCACGACAATAGCTTCACTATTTACTAGATTCGGAAATTCTCCAGCAAAATCCAAGACTGGAACTCCCTCTGGCAAGACTGCATTCTTCCCACGGATGTTAAAAAGTTGAACACCCTCCACACGCGCATCCACCATCATCAACTGCAGGGCAGTTTGGCCATTCCATTGGTTGACAGACAATTTGACTGCCAGCTCTAGATTCTTGGTTTGAGCAAATTCTGTTGCCCATCTACCTTGACCGAAGGCCACCACTTCAAAACTCGCCTCACCCTTAGAAATTTTCAACTTGAGATGAGCATTGCCTGCCCCCATAGTACGGGCACTTTCGACCTGAAAATCCTTTATATAAAAGATAGGTTTCTGATTGTCCATACCAAAAGGTGCCAAACGTTCAAAACTTTTGACCGTTTCCAAGCTAAGTGTCTCCAAATCCAGTTCTTCATCTAGATTTAACTTGTTCTTGCCAGCAGCATCTGCACCTTTTTCACGGACATAATCTTCCAAGACATGAGATAAATCTGAGAGTTTTTCAACTTCCAGCGTCATTCCAGCCGCACCAGCATGGCCGCCAAAGGCGATAAAGAGGTCTCGACGAGGATCCAAGGCTTCAAAAATATCGACCGCTTCCACACTTCGAGCACTGCCCTTGGCACGACCATCCTCTATATTGAGAACGATGACTGTCTGCCCTAGTTCTTCCAACAAACGACCAGCTACGATTCCTAAAACCCCAGGATTCCAGCCTTCCTTAGCCAAGACTTGGACCTTCTTCTCAGGGTCCACCATAGTCTTAGCTTCTTCATAGATAGACTGGACGATTTCCTTACGCTCTTCATTTTTCTGATGAATCATGAGGGCAATCTCATGGGCTTCCTCATCGTCAAACCCAGTCAGCAAATCAATGGCAGGATTGGGATCATCCAAACGGCCCAAAGCATTCAAACGAGGGGCAATCTGGAAACCAACCGTTTCTTCTGTTACTTCGTTGGCGCCAATCCCAGCCATGTCCAGCATTTCTTGTAAACCAATGCGCTGAGTATGTCCCAACATTTCCAGACCATACTGAACCAAGATACGGTTCTCATCTGTCAAACTGACCATATCTGCAATGGTACCAATAGCGACCAAATCAAGCAATTCCACTTGCACTTCTTCTAACAGGGCACAAGCCAACTTGAAAGCCACTCCACAACCAGCCAAATATTTGAAAGGATAATCCGCATCTGGATGTTCAGGATGGACAATCGCATAGGCATCAGGTAGGGTTTCAGGCATGGAATGATGGTCAGTCACAATGACATCCACTCCCATAGACTGGGCTAGTTCAATAGCCTCGTGACCTGCAACCCCATTATCCACCGTCACAATCAAGGAAATTCCTTCTTGCTCAATAAAGTATTTATAGACACTGGCATTAGGTCCATAGCCATCAGTAAAACGATTTGGCAAATAAACACGGCACTCAGCACCAAGCTGTTCCAAACTTTCCTTAACAATAGAAGCTGAAGTCATGCCATCCGCATCATAGTCTCCATAGACGAGGATATTTTCCCCTTCTTCAATGGCCTGACGAATCCGTTCCACTGCCTTGTCCATATCATGGAGTAGATAAGGGTCATGCAAGTCCTCCAAGGAAGGTTCTAAAAACTTTTTCAGACTTTCTTGGTCCTGAATCCCTCTCTCAAACAATAACCTAGCCACCTCAGGACCCAGTCCAGCCTTCTTGGCTATCTTTGTAAAATCCGCATCTTCAACCTGCGGGGCAAACTGCCATTCATAAGTAGGTGTTATCAAAAAGACATCCACTCTTTCTAAGAATTCTATTGCTTCATTATAACATGATTTAGGCTTTTTCTCTATCCTGATTGCTTTCTACAAAGATTTTACTAATTTTTTTCTAATTTTATTTGACAAGACAAATCTTTTGGTGTAGAATCATGTTATAAAATCTAACACAAAGGAGATTCCTTATGGCTTTAGTAGAATTTGAACACGTCGAAAAATATTACGGAGACTACCACGCACTCCGCGACATCAATCTCCGTTTTGAAAAAGGGCAAGTCGTTGTCCTCCTTGGACCTTCTGGTTCTGGGAAGTCCACTCTTATCCGCACCATCAATGGTTTGGAGGCTGTAGACAAGGGAAGCCTTCTAGTAAATGGTCACCAAGTCTCTGGTGCCAGCCAGAAAGATTTGGTGCCTCTTCGTAAGGAAGTCGGCATGGTTTTCCAGCATTTTAACCTCTATCCACACAGAACGGTGTTAGAAAACGTAACACTAGCACCCATAAAAGTTCTAGGAATTGATAAAAAAGAAGCTGAAAAAATAGCTCAAAAATATCTGGAATTTGTAAATATGTGGGACAAGAAAGATTCTTATCCAGCCATGCTTTCTGGTGGACAAAAACAACGGATTGCCATCGCACGTGGCCTCGCCATGCATCCAGAACTCCTCCTCTTCGATGAACCAACATCTGCTCTTGACCCTGAAACCATCGGCGATGTTCTGGCAGTTATGCAAAAATTGGCCCACGATGGTATGAATATGATTGTCGTGACCCATGAAATGGGCTTTGCCCGTGAAGTTGCGGACCGCATCATCTTTATGGCTGACGGAGAAGTTTTGGTGGATACGACAGATGTTGATGACTTTTTCGACAATCCAAGCGAACCTCGTGCCCAACAATTCCTCAGCAAAATCATCAACCATGAAAGTGACAAAGTCAAATAAGGAGGCGCCTATGAAAAAGAAATTCTTTTTATCAGCATTATTGATTAGCCTTTTCGGGCTTGCTGCTGCAAAACCAGTTCAGGCTGATACCAGTGTCACAGACATTCAAAAGAGAGGCGAGCTGGTTGTCGGTGTGAAGCAAGACGTTCCCAACTTCGGCTACAAGGATCCCAAGACAGGGACCTATTCTGGTATCGAAACCGACTTGGCCAAGATGGTAGCTGATGAACTCAAAGTCAAGGTTCGTTATGTGCCTGTTACCGCACAAACTCGCGGACCCCTTCTAGACAATGAACAGGTCGATATGGATATCGCGACCTTTACCATCACAGATGAACGCAAAAAACTCTACAACTTCACCAGCCCTTACTACACCGACGCTTCTGGCTTTTTGGTCAATAAGTCTGCCAAAATCAAAAGCATTGAGGACCTAAACGGCAAAACTATCGGTGTTGCCCAAGGTTCCATCACCCAACGCCTGATTACTGAACTGGGTAAAAAGAAAGGTTTAACCTTTAAATTCGTCGAACTTGGTTCCTACCCAGAATTGATTACGTCCCTTCACGCTCATCGAATTGATGCCTTTTCCGTTGACCGCTCTATCCTATCTGGCTACATCAGTAAGCGCACAGTACTACTAGATGATAGTTTCAAGCCATCTGACTACGGTATCGTTACCAAGAAATCAAATACCGAGCTAAACAATTATCTTGATAACTTGGTTACTAAATGGAGCAAGGATGGTAGTTTGCAGAAACTTTATGACCGTTACAAGCTCAAACCATCTAGCCATACTGCAGATTAAGGAGGATACCCCATGACAGATTTATCATCTTGGACAGCCTATTTTCAGGATTTTGGACAATTTTTCAATGGTTTCCTCTTCACCCTTGCCCTAGCAATTGGATCCTTTATCCTCGCCATGGTTTTAGGCATCTTCTTTGGAGCCATGTCAACCAGCAAACGTCCAATTTTGCGCATTTTAGCTCGTATCTTTGTCGAATTTTACCAAAATACTCCCCTTTTGGTGCAGTTTGTTATCGTTTTTTATGGCCTACCTCTTATCAGTGACCATATCATCATGATTCCGATTTATTGGACAGCTGTTCTCTGCGTGGGACTCTATCACGGCGCCTATATCGCTGAGGTTATTCGCTCAGGCATTCAGTCTATTCCTAGCGGTCAGATGGAGGCCGCCCTGTCGCAAGGTTTTACCTATATCAGTGCCATGCGCTTGATTATCTTGCCTCAGGCCTTTCGTATCATTCTCCCTCCTTTGACCAACCAAATCGTCAACCTCATCAAGAACACCTCTACAGTTGCCATCATCTCTGGAGTGGACTTGATGTTTGTGACCAAGTCTTGGTCAGCACTTAACGGAAACTACATTCCAGCATTTTTAGGTGCTGCCCTGCTCTACTTCTCTCTTTGCTTCCCTGTTGCCCAGTTTGGTCGCAAGATGGAGCAGGCCAACAAAAAAGCCTATTCACTTTAGGAGGTTACTATGGAATCCATTTTAGAAGTTTTGACCCCAGATAACCTAGTCTTTATCTTTAAAGGATTTGGCTTGACCCTCTACATTTCTCTGATTGCCATCGTCCTCTCTACCCTTATCGGTACGGTGCTAGCTGTCATGAGAAATGGCAAAAATCCTATCTTGCGCATCATCTCCAGCATTTACATCGAGTTTGTGCGTAACGTTCCCAACCTCCTCTGGATTTTCACTATCTTTTTAGTTTTCAAAATGAAATCCACACCAGCAGGAATCACTGCCTTCACTCTCTTTACCTCAGCAGCTCTAGCTGAGATTATCCGAGGTGGCCTCAATGCTGTAGACAAGGGACAGTACGAAGCAGGAATGTCGCAAGGATTCACTTCAGCCCAAATCCTCTACCACATCATTCTCCCACAAGCAATTCGTAAAATGTTGCCAGCCATCATTTCTCAGTTTGTAACCGTGATTAAGGATACCAGTCTTCTCTACTCTGTTATCGCCCTACAAGAACTCTTTGGAGCCAGCCAAATTCTCATGGGACGTTATTTCGAACCAGAGCAAGTGTTTAGTCTTTATATCCTGATTGCCCTCATCTACTTCAGCTTCAACCTAGCAATTTCGAGCCTATCTCATATGCTAGCAAAACGCTGGCAACAAGCTGCAGAATAAACAGCAACTCTCCAGTTAAATTGGAGAGTTTTTTTGATGATAGTAGATATTTATAGACCTCAATTTGACACCATACTTTTTCTATGATAAAATGTAACAAATTTGTTTACAACAAATCAAAATCTTAATGAAATGGAATTTTCTATGAAATCACTCAAAGGACTACTCTTTATCATAGCTAGTTTTGTCTTGACTATTTTGACTTGGATGAACACTTCTCCCCAATTCATGATCCCAGGACTAGCTTTAACAAGCCTATCTCTGACGTTTATCCTAGCCACTCGTCTCCCACTACTAGAAAGCTGGTTTCACGGTTTGGAGAAGGTCTATACTGTCCACAAATTCACAGCCTTTCTCTCCATCATCCTACTCATCTTTCATAACTTTAGTATGGGCGGTTTGTGGGGCTCTCGTTTAGCTGCTCAGTTTGGTAACCTTGCCATCTATATCTTTGTCAGTATCATCCTTGTCGCCTATTTAGGCAAATACATCCAATACGAAGCTTGGCGATGGATTCACCGTCTGGTTTATCTAGCTTATATTTTCGGACTCTTTCATGTCTACATGATGATGGGCAATCTCCTCCTTACATTTAATCTTCTAAGTTTTCTTGTTGGTAGCTATGCCCTTTTAGGATTACTGGCTGGTTTTTATATCATCTTCCTTTATCAAAAGATTGGCTTCCCCTATCTAGGGAAAATTACCAATCTCAAACGCTTAAATCACGATACTAAAGAAATTCAAATCCATCTTAGCAGACCTTTCAACTATCAATCAGGACAATTTGCCTTCCTAAAGATTTTCCAAGAAGGCTTTGAAAGCGCTCCGCATCCTTTTTCTATCTCAGGAGGTCATGGTCAAACTCTTTACTTTACTGTTAAAAATTCAGGCGACCATACCAAGAATATCTATGACAATCTTCAAGTCGGCAGCAAAGTAAGCGTAGACAGAGCTTACGGACACATGATTATAGAAGAAGGACGAGAAAATCAAGTTTGGATTGCTGGAGGTATTGGGATCACCCCCTTCATCTCTTATATCCGTGAACATCCTATTTTAGATAAACAGGTTCACTTCTACTATAGCTTCCGTGGAGAGGAAAATGCAGTCTATCTAGATTTGCTTCGTGACTATGCTCAGAAAAATCCTAATTTTGAACTCCATCTAGTAGACAGTAGGAAAGACGGCTATCTTAATTTTGAGCAAGAAGAAGTGACCGAACATGCAAGCGTCTATATGTGTGGTCCTCATTCTATGATGAAGTCACTTGCCAAACAAATTAAGAAAGAAAATCCAAAAGCAGAGCTTATTTACGAAGGATTCAAGTTCAAATAATCAATCATACCCTCCTGGAATTTCCCAGGAGTTTTTTCTACGCAATCTCAAAAAACACTGCCAGATTTCTAGCAGTGTTTTGAGTTTCATTTATCTTAGTAGACTGTTTTTTCAGTTTCTACATCGAAGAAGTGTGCTTTGTTCAAGTCAAATCCAAGTTCAACTGTTGCACCTGTTTGCAAGTAGTCACGAGCATCAACTTTGGCAACAAATTCATCTTTACCAACTTGGCAGTAAAGGTGAGATTCTGAACCAAGCAATTCTGATACAGAGATAGTAGCTTTGACAACTGATTCTGGGAATGTTTCAAGGAAAGCAGGTTCTGCATTCACATCTTCTGGACGGATACCGAAGATCAATTCTTTACCTTCGTAGCCTTTTTCACGAAGAACTTTCAATGCTCCTTCTGGAACTTTCAAACGGAAACCGTCTGAAATAATTTCGCTACCAACCAATTTCACATTGATGAAGTTCATAGCTGGGCTTCCGATGAATCCTGCTACGAATTTGTTAACTGGGTTTTTGTAAACTTCTTGAGGAGTGCCGATTTGTTCTACACGTCCGATAGTACCTGTACCAGCAGGGTTCTTAGTTGCTGACATGATAACGATACGGTCTGCAAGTGTCATCGCTTCTGTTTGGTCGTGAGTTACGTAGATAGTTGTAGCTCCGATACGACGGTGGATTTTAGCGATTTCAGCACGCATTGATACACGAAGTTTGGCATCCAAGTTTGACAAAGGTTCGTCCATCAAGAATACTTTTGCATCACGGACGATAGCACGACCCATGGCAACACGTTGACGTTGACCACCTGAAAGGTCAGCTGGTTTACGATCCAAGAATTCTTTCAAACCAAGGATTGCTGCTGCTTCTTGCACACGTTTGTCGATGTCTTCTTTGCTGTATTTACGCAATTTCAAACCGAAAGCCATGTTGTCATAAACAGTCATGTGTGGGTAAAGAGCGTAATTTTGGAATACCATGGCGATGTCACGGTCTTTTGGAGCTACGTCGTTGACAACCACGCCATCGATAGATGCAGTACCTTCTGTGATGTCTTCAAGACCAGCAATCATACGAAGAGTTGTTGATTTACCACATCCTGAAGGACCTACGAAAACGATAAATTCTTTGTCTTTGATGTCCAAGTTGAAGTCTTCAACTGAATAGTGTTCGCTGTTTGGATATTTTTTGTAAATATTTTTAAGATTCAATTCTACCATGAGGTGAACTCCTTTTGTCTTTTGATAGTTTTATTATAGATGAAAACGCTTTACATTTCTATGGCAAGGTGACCAAAAAAATAAAAAAGTTCTGTGCAACTTGCACAAAACTTTAGAGAATATCTGGTAAAATCAATTGATAACACAGGGTCAAGTCAGTCAGTTCTTTCAACTGTAGCCCTGTCAATTCTTCCCATTTATCAATCTTATATTGGAGAGAATTGCGGTGCAGATAGAGTTGCTGGGCTGTTTTTGTTAGGACAGCACTATTTTCCCAAAGGGAGAGAATGATTTCCTGAATCTGGTCTTGATCCAAGATCATCTGGTGCAAGCATTCTTTAATGACTCTCAGGTCCACGAGTCTTTCTCCCATACTCCAAAGATAGAGCTGAGAAAAAGTATGAACACCTTGGTGACCCTGACGCCACCAAGTCTTAAATAAATCCCGCTCAGCTTTGATTAAGTCTGATAGGGCTTGATTTCCTGTCCGAGACCAAACCTGGCCTAACATGATAGAGAGACGCAGTCCAAAGTCATACTCAACCGCTTCAATCGTATCACTTAAAATAGCTCGTACAGAAGTGTATTTGTCTTGTTGAAGCACGAAAACATAATCCTGAGCTCCGACTTGAAGCACTGTCTGACAGTTGGGAAAAAGAGTCCACATCATATCTAGCCAAGAAGCTAGATTTTCCTGATGAAAATAGGAAAGATGGCAATAAACCAACTGAATCTTTTTAAAAGCTTGCGGTGCCTGTCCCTTGCCCTCAACCAGATAAGAATACCAAGGATTGAGCGAACGAGCCTGCTCCTGCTGGGTCAAAAGAGAAATCAACTGCTTCTCACGCTCGCTGAGACTAGCTTCCTCCAGCAAAATCCACTGCTGAGAAGCTAAAGGGAGAGTAAGATAGCCCTCTTTCTCTACTGGTTGGTCTGAAATCTGAGCCTCAGGAAACCAGTCTTGTAGTTCTTTTGCCATCATGTCCTAGCCCTCCACTTTTTGGATGCACCACGAAATCAAGCTCTCAAGACGTTCCAAATTTTCTGTCATATGGAGATAGCCCATCACGGCTTCAAAACCTGTGGACATACGGTAAGTCACCACATCAGCATTTTTGGCCTTGGTGTGACTATTGGTATTGCGACCACGTTTGTAGATTTCTTCTTCTTTTTCTGTTAAGACCTGCTCCTCTAACATGAGGGAAATCAGGCGAGCCTGAGCTTTGGCTGAGACATACTTGGTCGCTTCTTGATGGAGTTTATTGGGCTTTGTCATGCCTTTGAGGATGAGGTGACGGCGAATATACATAGAATACACCGCGTCCCCCTCAAAAGCTAACGCAATCCCGTTAATGAGATTGACATCAATCACGTGTCCACCTCACTCCATCTTTGGTGTCAAGGAGCTTAATCCCTTGAGCAGCCAATTGGTCACGGATCTGGTCCGCTGTAGCAAAGTCACGATTGGCACGTGCTTCTTGGCGTTTTTGGATCAAGTCTTCAATCTCTGCATCCAAAACTTCCTCAATAAAGACAATTCCAAAGACTTCCAACATATCCGCAAGAGCTTGCTTGACACTTGCATCATAGTTGCCAGAGTTAATCCATTTGGCCATTTCAAAGACCACTGTGATACCGTTAGCAGCGTTAAAATCTTCATCCATAGCCGCCACAAACTTATCTTTAAAAGCCTGTAACTCTTGAACATCTACAGTTCCTGAAAATGGTTGCTCGTAAGTATTCTTCAGATACTTGAGATTGGTCTCTGCATCACGCACTGCCTTTTCTGTAAAGTTGATAGGCTTGCGATAATGTTGAGTCGCAAAGAAGAAACGAAGGACTTGCCCATCGAGGGTTTTGAGGGCATCGTGCACTGTGATAAAGTTGCCCAAGGATTTGGACATCTTGACATTGTCGATATTGACAAAGCCATTGTGCATCCAGTAGTTAGCAAAGTTCTTGCCTGTTTTGGCTTCTGACTGGGCAATTTCATTGGTATGGTGAGGAAACTCTAGGTCAGCTCCACCACCGTGAATATCAATGGTGTCGCCCAAAATCTCTGTCGACATGACTGAACACTCGATGTGCCAGCCCGGACGACCAGGTCCCCAAGGACTGTCCCAAGAAATCTCGCCTGATTTGGCAGATTTCCAGAGGGCAAAGTCTACAGGATTTTCCTTACGAGCTGTTTCTTCATCGGTACGACCTGAAGCACCCAGCTCCAAATCTTCCAAGGTTTTATTTGCTAATTTAGCATAGTTGTGGGATTTTTCCACACGGAAATAGACATCCCCTTGGCTCTCATAAGCAAAACCTTTTTCAATTAAGTCTTCCACAAAGCGAATAATGTCATCCATAAACTCCACCACACGCGGATGGCGAGTCGCAGGTTTGACACCCAAGGCCGTCACATCCTCACGAAAGGCAGCGATATACTTGTCCGCAACCTCCTGAGGTGTGATACCCTCTTCCTTGGCACGGTTGATAATCTTATCATCCACATCCGTAAAATTGGAAATATAGGCAACCTCGTACCCACGGTACTCAAAATAGCGACGAACCGTATCAAAAGCCACTGTTGAGCGGGCATTCCCCACGTGGATATAGTTGTACACAGTTGGCCCACAAACATACATCTTGACCTTACCGTCCTCAATCGGGACAAATTCTCGCAAATCACGAGACATGGTGTCATAGATTTTAATCATAAATCATAGTCAGGAAATCCAAAATCCAAGAACCATTTGTTTCATTACTAAGAGTTCAATTGAATTTCAGTCCGAACGTCTCTACACTTCGGAATCCCTTACTCCTTTCTTATTCAGATAAACCACCTGAGTCTGTTTGACAAAGCCAATTTTTTCATACAAGCGCTTGGCACCTACATTGCTATCTTCCACTGCAATCTGAAATTCCTTGTCATTTTGCTCAATTAGTTGGTTGACAAGGGATTTTGCTAAGTAACTTCCATAGCCTTTCCCACGTTCAAGTTCTGATATTGCTAAACCGTAGAAGTAATTCGTATTAGTCGATAAATCTACCGTGCAAGTTCCAATAATCTGACCGTCTTTTAACAAAATATATAAGCGACTTTCTGGATCCTTCAGAGCTTCAGCGACATATCTATCCACAATCTCTCTAGATTCATGCTCTTCTGAGAATGCCTGAAGTTTTAACTGACTGATTTGCTCCTGATACGAACTATCTGCTAACAAAACTTCAAGATTAGAAACCTTTGCTAACGGATAAGGTCTTCTATCCTTACCTAACCAGGTTTCTGTATCCTCGTCCTCGACCAATCCCCAGTTACTAACAAAATCTGGATGTCGGTCTAGAAAAACACGCTCTGTCTGAAAAGTGACTGAACAAATAGAGAAAGAAGCTGTTTCTCTCTCAAAACTAGTAAACAATGCACGCGCAATTCCCTGACGGCGATGATCTGGATGAACCAGTATCGTCACTTCCACATCTTGGTCATCAGCATAGACAGTTAATAAACCAACAAGTTCGCCTTTTTCATAATAAAGGAAAAAGGCGGGCATGTTTGGGTCAAAATTAAGCATGTTAGAGAGATAGGGATCACGATAGGTACCGTCATAGTTTTGGCAACAGTTAATTAGTTTCTTCGCCTCAGATAGCTCCTCTTGGCTTAACTTGTTTCTTGCTTGAATCATATAGCTATCCTCTACAACCCAGACGATCTGTGACTGGCTTCTTTAGCCTGCTCGAGTTTATTGACGTAGTATTCCCGTTTTACTTCAACTTCGTGAATGGTTGGTTCATCCTTTTGCCCATGCACTCGGACAATCTTAGCAGGAATACCGACAACCGTCACATCACTAGGTACGTCTGCTACGACAACTGCTGCTGCACCGACCTTAGCATTTTCGCCGATTTCCACTGGTCCGATAACTTGGGCATGAGCCGATATGAGAGCTCCCTTTCGAACGGTCGGATGGCGTTTGCCACAGTCTTTCCCTGTTCCCCCAAGAGTCACCCCATGATAGAGGAGAACTCCCGTCTCAACGATAGCCGTCTCTCCAATCACCAAGCCTGAACCGTGGTCGATAAAGACACCTGAATCAATCTGGGCACCTGGATGAATCTCAATCTGAGTCCAAAAGCGCCAAAACTGACTGTGCATACGCGCCAAGAGTTTGAAGCCATGCTTCCAGAGAAAATGTGAAAGACGGTGGGCCGCCAAGGCCTTGACACCTGGATAAGTCAGTAAAACCTCCAAAGTGGTGCGGGCCGCTGGATCATTTTCTTTTACGATATCAATGGTTTCGCGCCACCATCCCATACATTTCTCCTTTTCTTATTCTGAATCTTTTGGTGTTTCTGTAAATTCTTTCTTAGGTTTGTGATCCTTGTGATGACGTGGGCGGTGAGGACGCTCTGATTTTTCACCTTTTTCATCACGTTCAGGTTTTGGAGGACGAGGAAGAAGTGCTTTCATAGAAGCATCCACACGTCCTTTTTCATCAATCTTGATAACCTTAACATCAACTTCATCCCCGATTGCTACCAAGTCTTCGACATTATTGGTACGAGTCCAAGCCATTTCAGAAATGTGAACGAGGGCATCTGTCTTATCAAAGAGGTTAACAAAGGCACCAAATTTCTCAATACGAACGACTTTAGCACGGTAAACTTCATCGACTTTAGCTTCACGGACTAAACCAGCAATAATCTCTTTAGCACGATTAATGGCATCTTGATCGCTAGAGTAGATAGACACATTTCCTTCTTCGTCGATATCAATCTTAACGCCTGTTTCAGCGATAATCTTGTCGATGGTTTCTCCACCCTTACCAATGACAATCTTAATCTTGTCCACATCAATCTTGATGGTATCAATTTTCGGAGCAGTTGGAGCCAATTCTGGACGAACTTCTGGAATGGTTGCTTCAATCACATCAAGGATTTCAAAACGCGCTTTCTTGGCTTGGGCAAGAGCTTCAGTCAAGATTTCTGCAGTGATTCCTTGAATCTTGATATCCATTTGAAGGGCTGTAATCCCGTCACGAGTACCTGCAACCTTAAAGTCCATATCTCCAAAGTGGTCTTCCAAACCTTGGATATCTGTCAAGACTGTATAGTTGTTTCCATCTGAGATGAGACCCATGGCAATCCCTGCTACTGGCGCCTTGATTGGCACACCACCAGCCATAAGGGCAAGAGTTCCAGCACAGATAGAAGCCTGAGATGAAGAACCATTTGATTCCAAGACCTCAGCTACCAAGCGGATAGCATATGGGAATTCTTCCAAACTTGGCAAGACTTGAGCAAGGGCACGCTCACCCAGAGCACCGTGACCAATCTCACGACGACCTGGCGCACCGTAACGGCCAGTTTCCCCTACAGAATATTGTGGGAAGTTATAGTGGTGCATAAAGCGTTTCTTATACTCTGGATCCAAACCATCAATGATTTGAGTTTCTCCCATTGGAGCCAAGGTCAAAACTGAAAGAGCCTGAGTTTGTCCACGAGTGAAGAGACCAGAGCCGTGCACACGAGGAAGGAAGTCAACAACCGCATCCAAAGGACGGATTTCATCAACCTTACGACCGTCAGGACGCACCTTGTCTTCTGTGATCAAACGTCGCACTTCAGCGTGTTCCATTTGTTCCAAGATTTCAGCCACATCACGCATGATACGGTCAAATTCTTCATGGTCTGCATATTTTTCTTCGTAAACAGCAGTTACTTGGTCTTTGACTGCTTGAGTTGCAGCTTCACGAGCCAATTTTTCTTCTACTTGAACCGCTTTTTGGAGGTCGCTGTTGTAGGCTGCGATGATTTCAGCCTGCAAATCAGCGTCCACATGAAGCAATTCCACTTCTGCTTTTTCTTTACCAACAGCTGCAACGATTTCTTCTTGGAAGGCAATCAATTCTTTAACTGCTTCGTGCCCTTTAAGGAGAGCTTCCAACATGATTTCTTCTGACAATTCTTTGGCACCAGACTCTACCATGTTGATGGCGTGCTTGGTACCAGCTACTGTCAATTCAAGGAGAGATTGCTCTGCTTGTTCTTGACTAGGGTTGATGATGATTTGACCATCTACATAGCCCACTTGGACACCAGCGATTGGACCGTCAAATGGAATATCTGAAATGGAAAGTGCCAAGGATGAACCAAACATAGCAGCCATTGGTGCAGAAGCATTTTCATCATAAGAAAGTACTGTGTTGATGACTTGCACTTCGTTACGGAAACCTTCCGCAAACATAGGACGGATTGGACGGTCAATCAAACGCGCTGTCAAAGTCGCATCTGTTGAAGGACGTCCTTCACGTTTCATAAAGCCACCAGGAAACTTCCCAGCCGCATACATTTTTTCTTCATAGTTGACTTGGAGTGGGAAGAAATCCCCAGTTGCCATCTTCTTAGACATAACGGCAGCAGTCAAGACAGTTGACTCACCGTAACGCACGACAACAGAGCCATTTGCTTGCTTAGCAACCTGACCAGTCTCTACAATTAACTCACGACCCGCAAAAGTCGTTTGAAACACTTGTTTTGTCATTTTAATCCCCTTTGGATTGATGAAATTATACGCCTTGCCTACAAAAATCAAGATACTAAGGGCGTGAAGAATCCCGTATGAAAATAGGAGATTGACGCAGTGTACCATGTACACCAGGAAATCTATCTTTTTCACTAGGGATTTAGCCCGGGTTCAATTACTCAAGATACAAATCATCAGAAAAGTTTGATACTAAAGCATCTAAACCTTTCACGCTAATCGCTATCAGGCAATTAGCTAAATGCTTTACTAACTCTCTCGTCAAATGATATCGATTTGACTCGCTCATATCGCTAAACCTTGCAGTTTAAATGCATTCTATTATTTAATACCCTCATCTTTGTATCAAGTACGTACAGAGTCTATTTTATCATATTTTTCTTAAAAAGTGCGGCCTTTACCATTAAAAAGGAACCATTCCCCTCACCTGAGAAGAATGGTTTGCTTTTTATTATCCTAGAGACTGGTGATTAAACAAGGCATGGGTTGCTTGGTGGATATATTTTGCTGTTTCAGCATTGTTCATAGTGTAGAGATGCATACCGGCAACATCCTGAGTTACCAAGTCCACGATTTGGTCCACTGCATAGGCAAGTCCTGCTGCTCTGAGCGACTCAGGGTCATGCTCATACTTGTCTAAGATGGCTTTAAATTTGCGTGGAAGATGGATATTCTCACAAGTCTTCAAGAGGCGGAGAGCCTGACTTCGATTCAGAATTGGCATAATCCCTGCATGAATGGGAACATCAATCCCAGCCAAGATGCACTTGTCTTGGAAATCATAGAAGCGCTCATTGTCAAAGAAAAGCTGAGTTACAAGGCTCGAACAACCTGCATCCACTTTCTTCTTAAGATTTTGAATATCTGAAATCTGATTTGGTGAATCTGGATGCCCTTCTGGATAACAAGCACCGACAATATCAAAGTGAGGGGCTTGTTCCTTGATGAACTCGATCAAGTCAGTTGCGTAGCTGAAATCCTTTTGTGGTTCCACATCTGGAATAATATCCCCACGAAGAGCCAAAATTTTCTGCACCCCAACCTTGTCCAAGTCAGCAATAGTTTCAGCCACCTTGTCCTTGGTCAAATAGATAGCCGGCAAGTGGGCAATAGTCGGAATCGCCAAGTCATTTTGGATAAAGTCAGCCAAACGGACCGTCGTTTCCTTGATATTAAATTTATTATTGCTGGCAGTTACACTGATAAAGTGGGGAGCCAACTCCTGCATATCTTGAAGAGCAGAAATAATTTTATCATTACCCACGGCTGGGTTTGGAGGGAACACTTCAAATGAGAGTGACGGTGTTTGGCGTGACATAGTCATTATCCTTTTCTAGTTGATTTTTCGTTAGCTGGATTCCTAGAATCCAAGTGAAACAGGCAGATTGACCAAACAGCGCTTCTTGAGAAATCCTATCTTACAATTTCTCACGCGCAGCTTTAGCTGCTTCAACAAGGCGGATCAAGCTTTCTTTTGTTTCTGGAATACCACGTGTTTTCAAACCACAGTCAGGGTTGATCCAAACTTTCTTGCTTGGCACTTTAGCAAGGATAGCTTCGATAGTATTATCGATTTCGCCTTCGTTCGGCACACGAGGTGAGTGGATATCGTAAACCCCAGGTCCCACTTCAGTTTGGAAGTTTTTCGCTTTGAGTTCGTCCAAGATTTCAAGGTTTGAACGGCTAGCCTCAAATGAGATAACGTCCGCATCCATGTTGTCGATAGCTGGAATGATATCTGTAAATTCTGAGTAACACATGTGAGTATGGATTTGTGTATCTGGCGCTACTGTTGAGTGTACCAAGCGGAAGGCAGGAATTGCCCAGTCAAGGTAGTCTTCGTACCAGTCGCTACGACGAAGTGGCAATTTTTCACGAAGGGCAGCCTCATCGATTTGGATGATTTTCACACCAGCAGCTTCAAGGTCAAGCACTTCATCCTTGATAGCAAGGGCGATTTGAAGAGTAGAATCCTTGATAGAAATGTCTTCACGTGGGAATGACCAGTTAAGGATGGTAACAGGTCCAGTCAACATACCTTTAACAGGTTTGTTTGTACGGCTTTGTGCATAGCTAGACCATTTAACAGTGATAGGGTTAAGACGAGTGACATCACCCCAGATGATTGGTGGTTTCACCCCACGCATACCGTATGATTGTACCCAACCATTTTTAGAGAAGAGGTAACCTGACAAGTTTTGACCGAAGTACTCAACCATGTCATTACGCTCAAATTCACCGTGAACAAGGACATCAAAGTCGATATCTTCTTGCCATTTGATCCATTCATCGATCGTTTCAGCAAGGAAAGCATCGTACTCTTCTTGAGACAATTCACCTTTACGGTAAGCCAAACGTTTAGCACGAACTTCTTTAGTTTGAGGGAATGAACCGATAGTTGTTGTTGGAAGAGCTGGAAGTTTGAAAGCTTCTTCTTGGATAGCTTCACGTTCTGCAAAGGCTGGCAAACGAGTGTAGTCTGCATCTGTCAAGCCAGCGATACGTGCACGAAGTTCCGCATTTTCACCAACACGCTCAGTCGCAAATAGTTCTTTGTTAGCTGCAAGTGCTTCTTCACCTTGACCATTGCGGATAGCATCCAAATCACGAATCTCATCCAATTTTTCAACTGCAAAGGCAAAGTGGTTCAAGATTGCTGGTTCAAATTCTTCATTAGCAGTTGTAAATGGCACATGAAGAAGTGAGCATGAGCTTGTCAAGACAATGTTTTCAGCTGGGATTTGCTCAAGAACAGCCAAGCTCTTTTCATAGTTGTTACGCCAGATGTTTTTACCATTGACAATACCTGCATAAAGAGTCTTATCAGCTGGGAAACCACCTTTAACCAATTCAAGAGTTTTCTTACCTTCAACGAAATCAAGACCGATAGCATCTACTGGCAAGTTTACAAGGTCAGTGTAAACGTCACGAATGTCTCCGAAGTAAGTTTGAAGCAAGACTTCAAGACCTTTTTTATCAGCCAAGAGTTTGTTGTAGAGGTTCAAGAAGAGAGCTTTTTCTTCAGCTGTCAAATCTTTGACAAGAGCAGCTTCATCCAATTGAATACGAGTTGCACCAAGTTCAGCCAATTTTGCAAAAACTTCTTGGTAAGCAGCCACTAAACTGTCTACGAAGTCTTCTGCTTTCACGCCTTCTTCAAAGTCTGACAATTGAAGGAAAGTGAATGGACCAACAAGAACTGGACGAGTGTTTAATCCAAGTTCTTTTGCTTCTTGGAACTCATCAAAAATCTTGTGACCTGCAAGTTTGACTTGGGTATCTTTTTCAAATTTAGGAACGATGTAGTGGTAGTTGGTGTTGAACCATTTCTTCATTGGAAGGGCGCGAACGTCCCCTTTTTCTCCTTGGTAACCGCGACCCAAAGCGAAGTAGCGCTCAAGGTCAGACAAGTCCAAGTTTTGAACTGAAGCAGGTACCACGTTGAAAAGGAAAGCTGCATCTAGGAAGTTATCATAGTGAGAAAAGTCATTTGATGGGATTTCAGTGATGCCTTTTTCTTTGACAATGTTCCAGTGTTTAGCACGCAATTCTTTTGCGGCTGCAAGGAGTTCTTCTTCTGAGATTTCTTTTCTAAAGTATTTTTCAGTTGTAAATTTTAATTCGCGGAATTCGCCCAAACGAGGGAAACCGATGATTGTAGTTGACATGATGTGTCCTCCAAAATTTGTTGTTGAAACTATCTTAACAGAAAAGAAATCATCTGTATAATTGTAAAAAATTAGGCTTTGATATAGTTTGAAACTATATCTCTGTTTTAAACAAAAGAAAAAGACTTGAAACAAATGCCTCAAATCCTTTGTGTAGCTTGTTTTATAGGTGTATTTTAGTTAGACTGGTAAAACGTGTTATTAGTAATTCTTATAAGTGACTATGGCTTGTTATTAGAAAAGACTATAGGTTGATTTTTCTTTTGTAATTCTGATATTTCCCTGAAAAGTGCGGACGGGAGCAACTTACTTCGTAATTTCATCCCTAATTTTTGAGCCAGAATGTCTCAAAAATTCCGTTCTAGATAATAATAAATTATTATCTAGAATACCACTATAGCGGGAAATATCCGCTAAAAGCTCACTTCGTTCGCACTTAATATAAATAAAGCATAATTTTTCTATATTATACACTTGAGGCACTATAACTGTTAAATTTGTTAAAGTTTTCCAACCTCTTCCTATCAACTTTTCCCCTGTTCAAGTGGGACAACTGCTAGTGTCTTTCCTAAACTGGCTAAAACTTTCAAGACTGTATCCAACTGAGGACTTGTCTTTCCTGTTTCCATCCTAGCTATGACAGGCTGGCTCACTCCACTGAGTTCCTCTAGCTTTTTCTGGCTGATTCCTTGCTCATGTCTGGCTTCAATCAACTCACTCATGATAGCCACTCGCATATCACTTTCAAGTATTTCCTCCTTGGTAAAGAGTTCTGACCGGACATCCTTCCAGTTACTCCCAATAGCACTATTCTTCATCACTTAACCCTCTTTCTTTTAAGTCCTTTAGTTCACGCTTGGTTTTTTTAAAATTATAACTCAAAAGTTATTAAAAGTAAATCCTAACATTCATAAAAAGAAGACCTTAGAAAAATTCCAAAGGTCTCATCTTTATTATTCGAAAAAATACGAGAAGAGTTATAAATTGAAGGCAATCCTTACTATTATTCCAGCTCTATCCCCTTCTCTCGGAGATTTGCCAGACACTCCTCATAGTAGGTTGCGTCATGTTCGCTGTATATAGGACTAGTCAACTTTTCCTCTACTAATTCTTGATAAGGAGGGCAGGTCTTACCACGATAGTTTTTATCCAACCACTCTGGACTGACATTATAGCCTCGGTTAGCCATCTCCTTCATGATCAAGTCATGATAGGCATAGAGACGATAGGGCGAGTGGGTAAAGACATAGTCCACCGTTGCATGCTTTCTGCCCCAGCCATTGCCACGGAGGGCACAGCACTCTCGATGTTGTCCCAAGAGTTGAGGACGGGGAAGCTGTGAAATCAAAGCCTCATGCCAAAGTCTCATGACAATCTCCTTTCAGTAAAGTCGAATGTTGCAAATAGGTATTTGGATAGCGATCAAGCAAGTCTCGAGTCTTAGTAATCAAGTCTGCCTGAGAAGCCTGACCAAATCGGTAGCGATCCAGCAAGAGCATGTAGTCCTTGCGTTCAGTCTCTGTTGCTTTCTTTTTGAAATAGCCCCAAATATGCTGAAAGACATTGCAAACCTGACCTCTATGCTTAGGGATTTGACAGGCACGATCGATCAGTTCTTGAACATGACTTACCTCCACCTCTTCATTCTTCAAGTATTGGCGGATCTCATTGTAAATATTGCTAGAATGACTCAAAACGAGGTATTTGTTTCTCGCCCAGAGTTGCTGGCAAAGGGCACGTTGGTTGTTATTCATAATTGACATTATACCATGTTTGGATTCAGAAATATCTATTCCTACTTTATAATCTTATAAAATTGCCTTTTTTAAAGCCGCTTGAAGTTCTTCATCTACTGCGTAGATATAGAGTCCATTTACTCCTCTTGTAAGTAAAACATTTAATTCATTTTTTAAAAGATCTTCACCAAAATTTTTCATTTCACCATTTTCGAGTTTCCTATTTTGAACTGCTCCTTTATTTTTACTAGCAGAGATATCAAACATAATTTTACCATCTCTATATTTAACCGATGGACCAATAATGACTCCAGCATAATTCAAATCAAAACCTTGCACAGTAAAAGTGGATCCTACTTCACCAATAGTTTGTGGTTGTTCAATCCAAGAAAGTTTAGAGTTTTTCCTATCCCTACTCAATTCTCTATTCCAAGGACAAGACCAGTCATCTATTTCCACACACCAATAATCTTTAGATTCAGGTTTAGATTGACTGCTATATTCCCAATCATAAGTTGCTATTAGCCTAGAAATCCCTAAATGACGATTCTCATCTTTTAATTTAATAGCATTCTGTAATTCCTTGGGAGAATTAAATATCTGGATATCATAGTTATTATCTTCTTTTAATTTGGTAATTTCTCTTTTATCAATAATATTTCTAATCCAACTAATTGTTGATTCACTAGCTTTTATACGCATTTGATTATTTAATTCAATTAAATTGCCAGACAGCCTCGCTTGATGTTGTAAAGTCAAAAATGAATCATCTACCCATATTTGAGATTTATTCATTATTTGATTATCATCGTACACTAAAACTACTACTTTCGATTTTGATAGTATATCCTTTAAATGATTACCACCTTGATAAGCTTGATTTTTTGCAGTCAAAAGTAAGTGTCCTTCGTCAATAACAACTATACCAGCATTAGCATCTTGCTTTTTTAGTGCGTTTAAAAACTGAGTTGGTTTCATAGCAACATCAAGAGTTGAACCACTCTTCCATTCAAGCTTTTTCTCTATTTCTTTATAGACACTCAATTGATCATCATGATTAACAACCAAATTAATTACATTATTTTCTCTTATGAAATCCGTGTCATCAGAATTTAATAGATCATCGATTAAAGAACTCATCAAAACAGTTTTACCAGCACCAGCTTCTCCTTTAACCAAGATTAAAGTTCCAAACTCGTTCTTACTAAGCGCTGATGTAATTTTAAAAATGATTTCATTTTTTGCTTTTAATTGCTCATTGGTTAATTTATGAAAAGGAGAAGATTTAAATATTGCAGAATTTCTAACTATACTTTCAGCTGGAAACAAGTACTCATTTTTTCTATTTAACGAACGCCAAATTTTTGAAAAAATTGAATCTAATTCGTGAGATGTATAATATTCATTTTGAGGATTTTCTTTTCTGTTTTGTACTCTTATGACATTAGTAACACTTGATAAATAAAGCATTAACTGGTTTTCTATATCTAGAGTTAACGACTTATTAAAATGATTGTGACCAATTACAAACATCTTCGTTGTCGGAGATTTTGCAAAATCTCTCCAATCATCTCTATTTTCTTTCTTTATATCATCCATTAAGTGTTGACTTGTTCGTCTAATTATATCAGTAGTTTCTCCTACATATACACTAAATTGATTATCCTTCTCATCGTTAACAATATAGACAACCGGATAATCAAATAAAAATTTTATCTCATTTTTATGTCCGCTAAAATTAAATTGATTTTTAAGATCTACAAGAGCATTGTTTGAATACTCTATCTCTCTTATAATTGGACTTTTTATATTAGCCATTATTTCTCCAACTCAGTATATTTTTTATTACTACCTTTGCTAATCTCAACAGGATACTTTCTAGCATTTTTTTCTAATTTTTCATCAATAATATTTTCAATATCTAAATTTAGATTATCTGCTAACATAATAGAATAAATAAAAACATCAGCTAGTTCCTCTTTTATTCTTTTTAATGATTTACTGGTAACATCTTTTGATTCTTTCCATTGAAATAATTCTAAAAGTTCACTAGCTTCTAATGAAATAGATATAGCTAAATCTTTTTCATTATGAAATTTTCTCCAGTCACGATCATCTCTAAATTTATTAATTTTTTCTATTGTTGACTTCATTTAATTTCTCCAATATGAATTTACTTATACACATTATATCATGAAACCAGTTCTTAAATTTTATAAATGGAATAAAATTAGGCTTAAATTCTTGAGCTTCACTCTACCAAAAACAATCAAATCCCCTTTCTCCTCCAAAATATGGTATAGTAGAGTTATACTATCTACGAGGAGTTTACATGTCACAGGATAAACAAATGAAAGCTGTTTCTCCCCTTCTGCAGCGAGTTATCAATATCTCATCGATTGTCGGTGGGGTTGGGAGTTTGATTTTCTGTATTTGGGCTTATCAGGTTGGGATTTTACAGTCTAAGGAAACCCTCTCTGCCTTTATCCAGCAGGCAGGTATCTGGGGGCCACCTCTCTTTATCTTTTTACAGATTTTACAGACTGTCGTCCCTATCATTCCAGGAGCCTTGACCTCGGTGGCTGGTGTTTTTATCTACGGTCACATCATCGGGACTATCTACAACTATATCGGTATCGTGATTGGCTGTGCTATTATCTTTTATCTGGTGCGCCTCTACGGGGCTGCCTTTGTCCAGTCTGTCGTCAGCAAACGCACCTATGACAAGTATATCGGTTGGTTGGATAAGGGTAATCGTTTTGACCGTTTCTTTATTTTTATGATGATTTGGCCCATTAGTCCAGCTGACTTTCTCTGTATGCTGGCCGCCTTGACCAAGATGAGCTTCAAGCGCTATATGACCATCATCATTCTGACCAAGCCCTTTACCCTCGTGGTTTATACCTACGGTCTGACCTATATTATTGACTTTTTCTGGCAAATGCTTTGACACATAAAAAATCCGTTTGGTTTCCCAAGCGGATTTTGTACTTTATTTTGAAACTTCTTTTGCAAGGACAAAGTTCCCAAGTGTGGCAGAACCATTTCCTGCGACTGCTGGCGTCACGATGTAGTCACGCACATCTGGTACTGGTAGGTAACCATTGAGAAGAGATGTAAATTTCTCACGGACACGGTCCAGCATGTGTTGTTGAGCCATGACCCCTCCACCAAAGACAATAACGTCTGGGCGGAAAGTCACTGTCGCATTAACCGCAGCTTGAGCGATATAGTAGGCTTGAACATCCCAAACAGGGTTGTTGAGTTCAATGTTTTCCCCACGAACACCTGTACGAGCTTCCAAACTTGGACCAGCTGCATAGCCTTCCAGACATCCCTTATGGAAAGGACAAACACCCTTAAACTCTTTTTCAATGTCCATTGGGTGTCTAGCAACATAATAATGACCCATCTCAGGGTGACCCACACCACCGATAAACTCGCCACGTTGGATGACACCTGCACCGATACCTGTACCGATTGTGTAGTAAACCAAGTTTTCAATACGAGCACCAGCATTGTTACGGGCAACCACTTCACCATAGGCAGAGCTGTTTACGTCTGTAGTGAAGTACATTGGCACGTTGAGGGCGCGACGAAGGGCACCAAGCAAGTCCACATTTGCCCAGTTTGGTTTTGGAGTTGTTGTGATAAAGCCATAGGTTTTTGAGTTTTTATCAATATCAATCGGACCAAATGAACCAACTGCAAGACCAGCAAGGTTATCGAATTTCGAGAAGAACTCGATGGTTTTATCGATTGTTTCGATTGGAGTTGTTGTTGGAAATTGTGTTTTTTCTACAACGTTAA
Source organism: Streptococcus mitis (assembly GCF_000960025.1). Taxonomy (GTDB): domain Bacteria; phylum Bacillota; class Bacilli; order Lactobacillales; family Streptococcaceae; genus Streptococcus; species Streptococcus mitis_DH. The sequence goes on from NZ_JYGQ01000004.1 coordinate 100,366, forward strand.
AGTTTTCATCACCGACAGCACAGACAAACTTTGTACCGCCTGCTTCCAAGCTTCCATATAATTTTGTCATGATAAACCTCTTGTTTTTATTTTCTTTATTATAGCATATTTCGAAAGGCTAAATTTCTCTATTTTTTAGATTTTCCTCTGTAAATCTTACCATTCAAGCAAAAACGAACAAACATGTCATTTGTTCGTTTTCATTTTGAGAGGGAATATTGTACTCAATGAAAATCAAAGAGCAAACTAGGAAGCTAGCCGAAGGTTGCTCAAAGCAATGCTTTGAGGTTGTAGATAAGACTGACAAAGTCAGTTACATATATCTACGGCAAGGCGAAGCTGACATGGTTTGAATTTGATTTTCGAAGAGTATTAGATTTTCACTTCAATAACAGCATCCCCCTTAGCAACTGAACCTGTTGCGACTGGAGCTACTGAAGCGTAGTCAGCTGTATTTGTAACGATAACCATTGTTGTATCATCAAGTCCAGCTGCAGCGATTTTGTTTGAGTCAAATGTTCCTAGAACATCGCCAGCTTTAACCTTATCACCTTGAGCAACTTTTGCTTCAAAACCGTCACCGTTCATTGTTACAGTGTCGATACCAACGTGAATCAAAACTTCAGCACCATCAGTTGTTTTCAAACCAAAAGCATGTCCTGTTGGAAAGGCAATTGAAACTTCAGCATCAGCTGGTGCATAAACCACACCTTGACTTGGTTTCACAGCGATACCTTGTCCCATAGCTCCGCTTGAGAAGACTGGGTCATTGACATCAGCAAGAGCTACAACATCACCGACGATAGGAGTTACAAGTGTTTCATTTTGAAGGGCTGCTGGAATGTTGCCAGTTGTTTCTTCTTGAACCAAACGTTCTGTAGCCGCTTCAGTAGCAACTTCTTCTTCGTCCTCATAACCAAACATGTAAGTAAGGGCAAAACCAAGGGCAAATGATACAGCTACCATAAGAAGGTATTGTGGAAGTTGTCCGTTACCAACATAAAGCATTGTACCAGGGATGATGGTGATACCATTACCAGTACCAGCAAGTCCAAGGATTGATGCCAATCCACCACCGATTGCACCAGCAATCAATGAAAGGAAGAATGGTTTACGGAAGCGCAAGTTTACCCCGAAGATAGCAGGCTCTGTAATACCTAGGAAGGCAGAAAGAGCAGCTGGGAAAGCAAGTGTTTTCAGTTTTGGATTTTTCGTTTTAACACCAACCGCAACAGTAGCAGCACCTTGAGCTGTCATAGCAGCTGTGATGATAGCGTTGAATGGATTAGCATGGTCAGCAGCAAGCAATTGAACTTCAAGCAAGTTGAAGATGTGGTGCACACCTGACACGACGATCAATTGGTGAACCCCACCAATCAAGAAACCACCAAGACCAAATGGCAAGCCAAGAATTGCTTTTGTACCAATAAGGATGTAGTTTTCAACGACGTGGAAGACTGGTCCAATGACAAAGAGTCCAAGGATAGACATGACCAAAAGTGTCACGAATGGCGTTACTAAGAGGTCAATCACATCTGGAACAACCTTGCGGACAGCTTTTTCAAATTTAGCTCCGACAACCCCGATGATGAAGGCTGGAAGAACAGAACCTTGCAAACCAACAACAGGAATGAAACCAAAGAAGTTCATAGCTGTTACTTCACCACCTGAAGCAACCGCCCAAGCGTTTGGAAGTGAGCCAGAAACAAGCATCATACCAAGAACGATACCAACGGCTGGATTTCCACCGAATACACGGAAGGTTGACCACACAACCAAACCTGGCAAGATGATGAAGGCTGTATCTGTCAAGATTTGAGTGTAAGTTGTCACATCAGCTGGAAGTGTCATTCCAAGAGCAGTCAAGAGACCACGCACACCCATAAAGAGACCTGTCGCTACGATAACTGGGATGATTGGAACGAAAACGTCACCGAAAGTACGGATAGCACGTTGGAACCAGTTCCCTTGTTTAGCAGCTTCTGCTTTCATGTCATCTTTAGATGATGTTGGCAAACCAAGTGCAACAACTTCATCGTACATTTTGTTGACTGTACCTGTACCAAAGATGATTTGGTATTGACCTGAGTTAAAGAAAGCACCTTGAACTTTATCCAAGTTCTCAATCACTTCTTTATTGATTTTTCCTTCATCTTTGACCATGACGCGTAGACGAGTGGCACAGTGAGCTACACTGTTGACATTTTCACGTCCGCCCAAGGCATCGATGACTTTTTTTGCAATTTCCTGATTGTTCATTTGCAAAAATCTCCTTATATAAAATTTTGTTATTGTTTGAAAGCGATTTTATCCGCCCTACGACTATTATTTTATCATGTTTTAGAAATATGTCAAGCGTTTTGCAGAAAAAATATTCTATCCACTTAGTAGGCATGCTTTAGTTTGATTGCTTTTGACTGTTTTAGCAGGAATGTCTTAAAAAACAAGTTTGAAATCTTAGTTAAAAGGTTTTTGTTTCATTATCTTTCATATTTTCCTGAAAATGTGATTGATTTCCTGCATTTATTTTATGACAAACGTTTGACAGTTTTTTCTCTTTTTTAACATAAAAGGCTTGCTTTTTTTTCCGAAAACGGTTACTATTAAATGTGATAAGATTTTTGGAGGAATGAATGAATGGAATGGACTACTGAGCGTCGTTACAGACTTTATCAAGATTGGACGCAAGAAGAAATTCAACATATAAAGGAAAATATGGCACAATCTCCATGGCATACTCATTACCATGTTGAGCCAAAAACAGGACTTCTCAACGACCCAAATGGCTTTTCTTACTTTGATGGCAAGTGGATCCTCTTTTACCAGAATTTTCCTTTTGGTGCAGCCCACGGTTTGAAATCTTGGGCACAGCTAGAAAGTGATGATTTGATTCACTTTAAAGAAACTGGAATCAAAGTTTTACCAGATACTCCATTAGATAGCCACGGTGCCTACTCTGGTTCTGCCATGCAGTTTGGCGATCAGTTATTCCTATTTTATACGGGAAATGTCCGCGATGAAAACTGGATCCGTCACCCGTACCAAATCGGTGCTTTGATGGACAAGGATGGCAAGATTACGAAGATCGACAAGATCTTGATCGACCAGCCAGCAGACTCTACTGACCACTTCCGTGATCCGCAAATTTTTAACTTCAAGGGCCAATACTATGCTATCGTCGGTGGACAGGACTTGGAGAAAAAAGGCTTCGTCCGTCTCTACAAGGCTGTAGACAACGACTATACAAACTGGCAAGCCGTTGGCAACCTTGACTTTGCTAACGACCGTACTGCCTACATGATGGAATGTCCAAATCTGGTCTTTGTAGGGGAACAACCTGTCCTTCTCTACTGCCCACAAGGATTGGATAAGAAAGTTCTAGACTACGATAATATCTTTCCAAATATGTATAAGATTGGGGCTTCCTTTGACCCTGAAAATGCTAAAATGGTAGATGTCTCTCAACTTCAAAACATGGACTATGGTTTCGAAGCCTATGCAACTCAAGCCTTCAACGCTCCTGATGGACGTGCTCTAGCTGTTAGCTGGCTTGGCTTGCCAGATGTTTCATATCCATCTGACCGTTTTGACCACCAAGGAACCTTCTCTTTGGTCAAGGAACTCACTATCAAAGACGGCAAGCTCTACCAATACCCAGTCGCAGCCATCAAGGACCTTCGTGCCTCTGAAGAAGCCTTCTCAAACCGTGTTCAAACCAAGAACACATACGAACTCGAACTCAACTTGGAAGCCAATAGCCAGAGCGAGATTGTCTTACTTGCTGATAAAGAAGGCAAGGGACTTTCCATCAACTTTGACCTTGTAAATGGTCAAGTGACAGTAGATCGTAGCCAGGCTGGTGAACAGTATGCCCAAGAATTTGGAACTATTCGTTCTTGCCCAATCGAGAATCAGGCTACTACTGCTACAATCTTCATCGATAATTCTGTCTTTGAAATTTTCATCAATAAAGGAGAAAAAGTATTTTCTGGTCGTGTCTTCCCACATGCGGACCAAAATGGGATCCTAATTAAATCTGGAAACCCAACTGGAACTTACTATGAATTAGATTATGGTCGCAAAACTAACTGATGTCGCCAAACTTGCAGGCGTCAGCCCTACTACCGTTTCTCGGGTTATCAATAAAAAAGGCTATCTATCTGAAAAAACCATTCAAAAGGTCAATGAAGCTATGCGAGAATTGGGCTATAAACCCAACAACCTGGCTCGTAGTCTGCAAGGAAAATCAGCTAAGTTAATCGGTTTGATTTTCCCCAATATTTCCAACGTTTTCTACGCAGAATTGATTGACAAGCTGGAACATCAGCTCTTCAAAAATGGTTACAAGACCATCATCTGCAACAGTGAGCACGATTCCGAGAAGGAACGCGAATACATCGAAATGTTGGAAGCCAATCAGGTGGACGGTATCATTTCTGGTAGTCATAACTTGGGAATTGAAGACTATAATCGCGTGACAGCACCGATTATTTCCTTTGACCGAAACCTGTCTCCAGACATCCCTGTCGTCTCCTCTGATAACTATGCTGGTGGGTTCCTTGCTGCTCAGACCTTGGTTAAGACAGGCGCCCAGTCTATCATTATGATTACAGGTAATGACAATTCCAATTCGCCAACCGGACTGCGCCACGCTGGTTTTGCATCTGTACTCCCAAAAGCTCCTATTATCAATGTTTCCAGTGACTTTTCTCCCGTCAGAAAAGAAATGGAAATCAAGAATATCTTGACTCGACAAAAGCCAGATGCCATCTTTGCTTCAGATGATTTGACAGCTATTCTGGTTCTTAAAATTGCTCAAGAACTGGGCATTTCTGTCCCAGAAGAGCTTAAAGTCATCGGCTATGATGGGACCTACTTTATCGAGAATTATTATCCTCAATTGGCTACTATCAAGCAACCTCTGGAAGAAATTGCCTGCCTCACTGTTGACCTCCTCTTGCAAAAAATCGAAGGCAAGGAAGTCGCGACAACTGGTTACTTTTTACCAGTTACTCTTTTACCAGGAAAAAGCATTTAAGCACAAGAAAACTCAGACTGAATTTGTCTGAGTTTTTTTATGATCTTAAGTTTTCGAGATAGCGCTGGGCTGTCTCTAGGTTAAAGGTTTTATCTGCGATGAGGCGCTCGACTAGGGGAGCTACTTCGGCCTCACTGGCACCTGCTAGGAGTGCCAAGGATTTGGCCTGCAATTTCATGTGACCTTGCTGAATCCCTGTGCTGACCAAAGCTTTGAGGGCCGCAAAGTTTTGGGCTAGTCCGATAGAAACAATAATCTGAGCTAATTCTTTGGCAGAAGGATTTCCCAGTAATTCATGACTAAGGGCCACACGAGGGTTGAGGCCGATAGAACCACCCTTGGTCGCTACAGGCATGGGCAAGGTCATCTGACCGACCAATTCTTCTCTTTCAAGGTCCAGCGTCCAGCTACTAAGACCTTGGTAGCTTCCATCTTGACTGGCAAAGACATGGGCCCCTGCTTCAATGGCACGCCAGTCATTACCAGTAGCAATCAAAATGGCATCAATGCCGTTAAAAATCCCTTTATTATGGGTGGCTGCTCGATAAGGATCAGCCTGCGCAAACTGACTAGCCAACGCAATTTTCTCCGCAATTTCTCGTCCTTGTTCCTTTTGACGACTCAAATAGCGAAAGGCGATGCGGCAGCTTGCCGTCACCAAAGAATCGGTCGCGTAGTTGGACAGAATCCCCATAAGACTTTGTCCCTGACTGAGTTCTTCTAAGACTGGCTTCAAGGCTTCCAGCATGGTGTTGAGCATATTGGCTCCCATGGCTTCCTGGGTATCGACATGGAGATAAACAACGAGAAAGTCTGTTTCACCTTTAACCTGCTCGACATGCAGATCACGCGCCCCGCCCCCGCGTTTAACAATGGAAGGATAGGCTTGATTGGCAAGTTCCAAGAGCTCAGTCTTTTTGTTTGTAATCTTCTCTTGAGCTTGTTCAGGTTCAGCAACTTGATAAAGAGCTACCTGCCCAATCATCTGACGCTTATGGACTTGTGTAGTAAAACCTCCTGCACGCTTGATGATTTTGCTGGCATAGCTGGCCGCAGCAACCACTGAGGGCTCTTCTGTCACATAGGGAACTGTGTATTCCTGACCGTTAACGAGAACCTCTGGGACCAGCGAATAAGGCAGAGAAAAAGTTCCCACTACATTCTCACTCAGCTGGTCTGCCACAGTCACACTCATCTGTTCATCCTGCTCCAAACTCCCTTGTCTCTCAGGACTAAGGAGCGCCTGAGCTTTTAACAGCTCGAGGCGCTCTTGGTATGATTTTTTAGAAAATCCATTCCAACTTATCTTCATTATTTTTCAACCTTGCTATAACGGCGTTGGTGGTCAACAATTTCAACCAAGGCAAAATCTTGATTTTCATAGCCAGCAAACTGGGCAGAATTTGTTTCATCTAAGTCTACTTCCTCATAGAAGACTTTTTCATAGTCTGCAACAGATAGGGCAGTTCGTTGGTTGAGCTTGTTCAAGCGGTCTTTATCCAAATAAGCTTCATATCCTTCAACCAATTCACCACTGAAGAACTCAGCCACAGCACCACTTCCGTAACTATAAAGGGCAATTTTATCCCCAGCCTTCAGGCTATCTGTATTTTCCAAGAGAGACAAAAGTCCAAGGAAAAGTGAACCTGTGTAGATATTCCCCACCTTTTGACTGTAGAGAATAGACTGGTCAAAATGGTTTTGCAAGAGGTCTTTTTTCTCTTGAGGCAAGTTCTTATCCATAATTTTTTTCAAGCCTTTTAGCGCTAATTTAGGGTAAGGCAAGTGGAAGCAAACAGCTGCAAAATCATCCAAAGTAAGCTGATAGCGTTTTTGGTATTCAAGCCAAGTCGTTTTCAAACTATCCAAGTATTGTTGGGTAGAATAAACACCATTTACATAAGGCGTTGTAGAGTAATTTGGACGCCAGAAATCCATGATATCACGGGTCTGAGCCACATTGTCATTATTAAAGGCCATAATGCGTGGATTTTGTGTAATCAACATGGCCACACTTCCAGCACCCTGAGTGGGTTCTCCTGGAGTTTCAATACCGTATTTGGCAATATCACTGGCAATGACCAAGACCTTGGACTCTGGAGAATTTTCCACATGCAATTTGGCATAATGAAGGGCCGCTGTCGCTCCATAGCAGGCTTCTTTAATCTCGAAACTACGAGCAAAGGGCTGGATGCCCAGCAAACCATGCACAAAGACGGCCGCAGCTTTACTTTGGTCAATTCCTGACTCGGTAGCCACAATGACCATATCAATTTCTGCTCTTTCTTGCTCAGTTAAAATAGAATCACTTGCACTGGCCGCCAAGGTCACGATATCCTCAGTTAGGGGCGCAATACTCAATTCCTTGAGTAAGAGTCCTTTGCTTAATTTTTCAGGGTCAATTCCCCTCGCTTCTGCTAAGTCTTGTAATTTCAAGACATATTGACTGGTCGCAAAACCAATCTTATCAATACCGATTGTCATATTTACCTCTGTTTTATCATTCATTGTAAAAAATCGTTCTATACTATTTTATCACAAATAGCATTAAAAGAGAGAAAAAAGACTTGATTCACCAAATCAAGTCGCTTATTATTCTAACCATTATGCTGTTTTCGTAAGTAGGAATAAAGTCTAAGAATCACTGTTCCGCTAGCCATTCCAATGGAAATCACCAAAGCCAACATAACAACCAAGGTTGCACTAGCAATGGCATGACTGTAATCTCCCGTCACAAAAAAGGCAGTTGTCCGATAGGAGAGATAACCCGGAACCAGAGGTGCCAAGATGGCCAAGATAAAGACCACAGCAGGCGTCTTATAAAGAATACTTAAAATCTGGCTGACACAAGAACCGATAATAGCCGCAATAAAAGTAGCCACAATAACATTGGTCGGTTCCTTGAGCAAGAGATAGATTAGCCAGACAGCCATACCCAAAATCCCTCCAGGCAAGAGCATAGAGCGTTGCACATTGAGTACAATTAAAAAAGTGATAATAGCAAGAAGACTTGCTACTGCTTGTAATAAAAAGGTTGTTAGTGTCATATTAGTTCATCAATACCAAGGCGACAGAAGTTCCCGCCCCTAAAGCAAGGGTAATGAGCAGGGATTCAAACATCTTACTCATACCAGAGTTTATGTGGTTGGTCATAATATCACGAACCGCATTGGTCAAGGCAATCCCTGGTACAAACGGCATGACCGCACCAGCTATAATCAAATCTGCTGTTGAGGGAAAACCTGTGTAGCGAGCCCAAAACTGGGCAATCATCCCAAAGACAAAGGCTCCAGCAAAGGCCGTTACAAAGGGAATTCGGATAAACTTCTCCACATAGAGGGAAAAGGCAAAACCAAATAAGGTAGCCACTCCTGCCCCAAGTGCGTCGTAGATATTTCCACTAAACATAATTGAAAAGAAAGGAGCACTAAAGGTCGCAGCCAGAGTTACCTGCAACTTAGTATAAGGAAGGGGCTGGTCTTGCAAAGCCGTCAATTGCTTGAAGGCTGTCTCTAAATCAAGATTTCCTCCTACCAACTGACGAGAAATCTGGTTCACATCACAGACTTTTTCAATATTATAAGAAGAGGAAGTCACGCGTTTCATTCGCGAAATATTGGTATTTTCAATGGAGAAAAAGATAGCAGCAGGCATGGCAAGAACATTGCAATCCACAATCCCCTGCGAATGCGCAATACGGATCATGGTATCTTCTACACGATGAATCTCTGAGCCACTTTTGAGAAGAATGGTTCCAGCTAACATAATCACATCGATGACGGCATTTAATTCTCTTGATTCTTCCATGCGTTCCTCCTTTTATCAACTCCTTCTATTCTATCACAAATCCGGACTCAAAAAAAATCTTTGCCATGAAATCATGACAAAGATTCTAGTATCACTATGGATTATCTGGGGAAGTATCTCCTCGTTGTGAATTACCTTGCGAGTTTCCTTGTGTTGGGGAGGTTTCTGCATTCCCCGGCTCGTTAGGTTTCCGAGAAGAACTAGACGACGAAGAGGATGAGGATGAAGAAGTTGAAGAAGAACGAGTCGGCTTCGCTTTATAAATAGAAATTTTAACACGAGTGGTGTTCAAATCTACCTTTTCACCCGGTTTTGGACTTTGCTCTACAACAGTCCCCTCAGCAGTTCCTTCAGGAGCTTTAGACACTTCTACAACTTCGATATTAGCTTTTTTAATGTCATATATCTCTGTAAGATTATTGACTGCAAATTCTCGACTAGAACCAATATAGCTTGGCATTGAAATAGAATTCACCTTCTTAGCGACTGTCAAAACTATTTGAGTTGCCTTGCTAAGATCATAGGTTGTTCCCTCCGGTAAACTTTGTTTCATGATTGTACCGGCTTCGATTTCGTTGGATTCTTCTTCCTCAATCTTAATCAGATTTTCTGGAACCTTCTTACCCTTCAATTCTGCCACTACATCACTGGACTTTCTTCCGAGATAATTTCCGAGTTGGAAAGACTGCTGACCAGAAGACACAATCAAATTAATTTTTGTTCCTTCTTTACGTGTTTTACCAGCTTCAGGGTCTGTACGAATAACCCGACCTTCTTCAACCTTATCACTGGCCTCTGATTTTTCTTCACCAACCTCAAAATTGGCTTTTTTTAGAGCCTCTTTAGCCTCTGCAACCGTCTGACCTGCCACATTTGGAATAGCAATGGTAGCAGGCGTTCTATATAAAATCCATACCAAGGATGCCACAACCAACAAGAAGGTCGCAAATAAAATTGGATAACGTGCTTTCATACGACGACGTTTGGTTGGCTTTGAACTAGGTACCGTTTTTTCTGTCTGATGAGGCTGAAGCTTAGGTTGAGGTCTTCCCTCTTGTACCGGAGCTTTAGGAATAGAAGTCAGAGTACTTTGTGGAACTTTAGGAAGAGTTTTAGTATCTGCCTTAGTTGCATCGTCAAAGACTAGCTTTGGTTCATTGCGACGATTATAAGACAAACTACTAGACAAATCCACATACATTTCAGCGACTGATTTGTAGCGATCTGTCAATTTCTTGGCAGTTGCCTTAATAACAACATTTTCTAGAGCCTGAGGCACAGATGGATTTTCAGCTATAACCGATGGCAGTGGTTTCTGGAAATGCTGGAGGGCGATGGTCACTGCACTATCCCCATCGTAAGGAATATGACCTGTCAGCATCTCATAGAAAATAATCCCCATGGCATAGATATCACTCTGTACAGTTGCTTTAGAACCACGCGCCTGCTCTGGAGACAAATAATGAACCGAACCCAGCATTGAGTTGGTCTGAGTCAGACTGGTCTCTGCAAAGGCTACTGCAATCCCAAAGTCTGTAACCTTGGCAGTCCCATCTGGGGTCAAAAGGATATTTTGCGGTTTCAAATCCCTATGAACAATTCCTCGAGTATGGGCTAAGCGCATAGCCAAGAGGATTTGTCCCATGATTCGAATCGCTTCTTCATTTGAAAGAGGGTGATGTTCCTTGATATAGCGTTTGAGGTCTAATCCAGCAACATATTCCATTGCGAGATACTGTTGTCCCTCTTCTTCACCGATATCTGTAATCCGAACGATATGAGGATGGTCCAGATCTGCCATGGCTCTCGCTTCCCGCTGAAAACGAGCCACTGCAATAGGATCTGTTTGGTAGTTGGTCCTCAGGACCTTCACTGCCACTTCTTCACCGTCCAAAATCAAATCCTTGGCCAAATAGACATCTGCCATGCCTCCTCGACCAATTTGTTTGATAATCCGATACCGCCCGGCAAAAATCTTGCCGATTTGGATCATTCTGTTGCCTCCTCATTAACAGCAATAAGGGCAACTGTGATATTGTCTAAACCACCTGCATTGTTGGCAAAACGAATCAAGGTTGCTGCCTTATCTGCCAAAGAAATATCGCTGGTTACAATATCAGAAATCTCACTGCCTGAAATCATATTTGTCAAGCCATCACTATTGAGTAAGAGATAGTCTCCCGGCTCAAGGGTAATCATTCCAAAATCAGGCTGAATTTCATCTTTTTGACCAATAGATTGAGTAATAATATTTTTCTGTGGATGGCTAGCAGCTTCTTCAGGTGTCAATTGACCAGCCTTGAGCAATTCATTGACTAAAGAATGGTCGCTCGTTAACTGGTGGTATTCTTCTCCACGAATCAAACCAATACGAGAATCTCCGATGTGAGCATAAATAGCCTGATTATCAATAATGGCTACAGCCTCAAGGGTTGTTCCCATTCCTTTATAGGCTTCATTTTGTCCCAATTGGTTAATCCTTTGATTTTCAATCTCAAGGTTGTTAGCAAACCATTCACGCACTTCATTAACTGTATCGATTTGAGTATCTACCCAAGCTACACCTAGGTCTGTTACCGCCATTTCACTAGCGATATTCCCTGCACGATGACCTCCCATACCATCAGCTAGGATAATCATGGTACGTCCAGCTCTATTGACATAGTGGTTGACATAGTCTTGGTTATTTGTTCGTTTCTGACCAACATCTGTTAATAATGAAATTTCCATGTGTTAGTTCCTTCCTAATCCGATATCTTGCGAAATTGACTGATGAAGAATCCATCACTTCCATACAATTCAGGTGTAATGAGGATACAGCCATCTTTCATGATATCCTTACATTCATGTTCTAGTGTTACCTGCTCAAATTCAGGATGACTTTCTAAAAATGCCTGTACGACTTGAAAGTTCTCCTCTGAGACAATAGTACAGGTACTATAAGTTATTATACCACCTTTGCGTAGTGTTTGACAAACACTACCTAATATTTCTAGCTGAATTTCCTGCAAGGACGCGAAATCTGCCGTTTCTTTATTGTATTTGATGTCTGGTTTTCGGCGCAGAAGACCGATTCCTGAACAGGGAGCATCCACCAAAATCTTATCAAAAGAATCCTGACCAAAAAACTCATGTACCTTTCTGGCATCCAATTTTTGCCTTTGAATCCGATCTGCAACCCCTAGACGTTGGGCGTTTTCTTGAATTAAGTCCAACTTATGGTCGTACAAGTCCAGAGCAGTAACCTGACCTGTCGTGAGATAAGAGGCTATATGGGCTGTTTTCCCACCCGGAGCAGCACAGGCATCTAGAACCTGCTCATGCCCTTTTAAATCAAGCGTCGGAGCAACCAGCTGACTAGACTCGTCTTGGATAGTAATAGCCCCCTCTGAAAATAGGTCATGTCCCGCAAAGTGGCCTTGCTCCTTAACCAGACCAGAAACAGACAAAGGTGAAGCACTGGCCTCCAACAAGGTTTGGATTTCCTCTTTTCGGTTTAAATCAGTCACACGAATACTGGCCTTGTTGCGCACCAAAAGACTTTCAAAAATAGCTTGCGCTCGCTCCTCTCCGTATTCTTCCTTGAGCTTGGCAACTAGCCAAACTGGGAGAGAATAGGCAATGGAATCACGCTTGTTTTTTCGTTTGATGCTGGTGATATCTGGCCAGCCTTCACGTAGAATACGACGAAGGACGGCGTTGACCAATTTTTCACTGCCTTTTTTACGGACTTTGGCCAATTCTACTGCTTCATTGACCACAGCATGGTCTGGAATCTTGTCCAAATAGCGGAGTTGGTAGGCACTCATGAGGAGAAGGACGTAGAGCCAGCTGTCTAACTGATCTCTGTCTTCGATAAAGTGGGATAGGTACCATTCCAGAGTCAGTTTACGGGCTACCGTTCCATAGACCAGCTCGGTCGCCAAACCCTTGTCTGCTGCTGAAAGTTGGCTTCCCTTGAGATGCTTATTTAAGGCGATGTTTGAGTATGCTTGGTTGATAAAGACATCCTCTAATACTGCTAGGGCTAGACTTCTAGCTGTTTCTACTTTAGTCACCAAATCGTTCTCCTACTGTCAATGTCCGTCCAACACCGTTGAGGAAGGAAGCAATGTCCATCTTAGGTTTGCCTGCTGGCTGCACTTGTTTGAGAGACAGAGCTCCTACTGCCGTTGCGACAATTAATTCTTTCTTGCCAATAGAGAGGATTTCACCTGGATTTCCCTGACCTTCTACTGACAAGGCTTCATAAATTTTAAAGCGGTCGCCTTTAAGGAAAGTGTGGGCAACAGGCCAGGGGTTCATTCCACGGATTTGGTTAAAGAGTTGGCGATTGCTTTTAGTCCAATCCAGTTTTTCTTCTTCTGGCTTGATATTTGGAGAGAAAGTAACCTGACTTGGATCCTGCGGTTCAGGTTTAATATCACCAGCAATATAGGCAGGCAGGGTATCCAGGAGCAAATCACGACCAACTAGCGCCAATTTCTCAAATAAGGTACCAACATTGTCCTCATCTGTTATAGGGATGCTGCGACGAGAAATCATATCTCCTGCATCCATTTCCTTGACCATTTCCATAATGGTCACACCAGCTTCCTCATCACCTTGAATCAAGGCATAATGGATAGGCGCTCCACCACGGTGTTTTGGAAGAAGGGAGGCGTGAACATTGACCGCAAAATCCATGCTATCAAGGAGTTTACTTGGGAGAAACTGCCCAAAAGCAGCAGTCACAATTCCATCTGCTCCAAGTTTCATAATAGCTTCCATCTCTGGACTTCCTGATAATTTTTCAGGTTGGTAGATAGGAAGTCCTGCTTCTTTGGCAGCTTGCTTGACTGGTGTCTCTTGGATCACTTTTTTACGGCCGACAGCGCGGTCTGGCTGGGTCACAACGGCTAGAATTTCGTAACGGTCATCTGTCAAAAGTCCTCTTAAGACTGTTGCTGAAAAGTCGGGTGTCCCCATAAAGATTAATTTTGTCATATCTTCTCCTTCTTATAAAAATTGCTGTGGCTCATGGTCAATGCTGAGACGGAGCTCACTATTTTCCCGTTCTTGAGTCAGTGCCAAGACCTGGTTGAGAGTCGGACCAAGCTCATCTTCTAAACGGTATTTAATTAAAATCTGGTAATGATAAAGGTTGTGAGTACGAGCAATCGGTTTTGGCGTCGGCCCAAGAATGTTACTGGTCTCTGATAATCCTGATCGCAAAATGTTCATGACTTCATAGGCACGTTTGACTACCTCTTCTTCTTTCTTGTGAGAAAGGGTAATGCCAATCGTGAAATAGTAAGGCGGATAGCCAAGTTGTCGTCTGATTCCCATTTCATAGGCATAAAAACCTTCGTAATCCTGATCCTTGGCAAATCGAATAGCATAGTGCTGCGGATTGTAAGACTGGATCAAGACCTGCCCAGCTTTTTCAGCACGACCTGCCCGGCCTGCAACCTGAGTCAAAAGTTGGAAGGTTCTCTCAGAAGAACGGAAGTCAGGCAAATTCAAAGCCGTATCCGCATTGAGCACTCCGACCAAAGTCACATTGGGAAAATCCAATCCCTTGGCAATCATCTGAGTACCTAGTAAAATATCTGCTTCTCCTCGCCCAAACTGGTCAAGCAGAGCTTGGTGGCTACCTTTCTTACGAGTCGTATCCACATCCATCCGCAAAATGCGGGCCTTGGGAAAGAGTTCTGCCAGCTCGTCATAAGCCTTCTGAGTTCCTGTCCCATAATAACGAATACTGCGACTCTTACAGTTAGGACAGATCTGAGGAATGTCTTTCGAAAAACCACAATAATGGCAGTTCATGTTCTTGGTATCCATGTGCAAGGTCAGGGAAATATCACAGTTGGGACAAGTATCTACCGTCCCACATTCCCGACACATGACAAAGCTAGAATAACCACGACGATTGAGCATAAGAACCACCTGCTCTTTTTTAGCCAGACGATCCTGAATCGCTTCTAGCAAAGGTGGCGTAAAGTTTGACGTCTCATTTTGTCCGATATAGTCTCGAAAGTCAATCACTTGAACCTCAGGGATTGTAGCCAAAGGATTGGCACGTTGGGTTAGACGTAAGTGTTGATAGACGCCTTTGCCAGCACGCGCCCGGCTCTCTAAGCTCGGCGTTGCAGACCCAAGCACCAGAGCCGCTTGATTATACTGGGCCCGTAAAATGGCCACTTCTCTGGCATGGTAACGGGGATTGCTGTCCTGCTTATAAGTCGCTTCATGCTCCTCATCGATAATGATAACACCTAGATTTTTCAGCGGAGCAAAGATGGCCGATCTGGCGCCAACAACAACTTGAGCGTCTCCACGCTCGACCTTGCGCCATTCATCATACTTTTCACCATTGGATAAGCCTGAGTGAAGGATGGCCACCTTGTCCCCAAAACGAGCGATAAAACGCTCTGTCATCTGAGGAGTCAAGGAAATCTCAGGCACCAGCAAAATAGCTGTCTTGCCTTTGTCCAAGGCCCCTTGGATAATCTGCAAATAAACCTCGGTCTTCCCACTTCCTGTAATCCCTTGAAGGAGGAAGGGAGGCTGATGACTGCCAATCGCACTGACAACCGCATCACGCGCCTGCCTTTGCTCTGGATTCAACTCCAAAGGCTGACTTGCTTCAATGCCTTCAAAATAAGCAGCCGAGCGTTGCACTTCCTTTTGGACTATAGTAACAGCACCTTGTTCCACAAAGAAGTTAACTTGCTCCCGTGAGTAGGACTCTAACAAACTAGTCAAGGAAGCATTCTCTGGATGAGACAGCAAATAATCTCTCAATTCCAACTTTTTCTTGGCACGTGCAGAAATCTCGACACCTTCTAACTGAACAAGATCTATCTCATACCAAGACTGGGTCTTGACCTTCTTTTGATCAATTGCCTGATATTCCAGACCAAGCAGGCCTTTTCTAGTCAAACGCATCATTTCGGCTTGTTTGGCAAGGTCTAGCGAAGAAAAGGCTAGCGAATCTTCTGAACCAAACAAGCGCTCTCGGTCTTCCTGATTCAGACCAGCCAGAGGATAGAGAATCTTGTCATAGCTGGAGTTCAGAAACCCTGGTAACATAGCCTTGAGGATGGAGATCTTGTAGGAGAAAACAGATTTGCGTAACTCCTCAGCCAGCCAGAGTTGTTCTTTCGTGAGAACAGGAGAAAAATCCAGCACCTCAGCAATATCTTTTAAATCTTGATTAGCCTCTCCTTCGTCTGATTGAGACTCCAAACCAAGAACAATCCCTTGAATCAGGCGATTGCCCTTACCAAAAGGCACATGAACCCGCATCCCAACTTCCAGCATTCCCTCAAATTCCTCAGGAATCCTGTAACTATAGGGCTGGTCCGTCTGCATCAAGGGCACATCTACGATAATCTTAGCTATCGCCATCTTCTCACCTCCTCCTTGTCAGTATATTCTTGCAATAGAAAAAATAAGATTGAGTCCCCCCAACCTTAAATTTTTTCACCATCTTCTTTTTCTTTAGCGATTTGCTCTTTGATTTTCTTTTCTTCTTCTTCTTTGCGGCGTTTTTCTTCTTCGATACGGCGACGCACTGCTTCACGTTTTCCCTCTGGATCTGGGTGAATTGTAACGTTTCCTGATTCGATTTCTTCTAAAGCGCGAAGAGTTGATTTTTCAGATTTGAAACCTTGAGTTGCTGGCGCACCTGCTTCCAATTCGTGGGCACGTTTTGCTTCCAAGATTACGAGTGAATATTTTGATGGAACCTTGTCGAGCAAGGTATCAATAGAGGGTTTTAACATCATTTGCTTGTACCTATTTTCTAAATTTTATCGGGTAGTTGGAGATTTCGGTAACATCTCCTGATAGTGACCAATGACACGATCCACACGGAAGTGCTCTGCTTCAATAACACGTTTGACACGCTCAGCAGCTAGGGGCACCTGATCGTTGACAATCGCATAATCATACTCACGCATGAGGGCAATTTCTTCCTTGGCTTTTTCGATTCGTTGGGCAATCACTTCTGCACTGTCTGTTCCACGTCCTACCAAACGATCTTGCAATTCATCCAAATCTGGTGGTGTCAGGAAGATAAAGACAGCATCTGGAACCTTTTTCTTGACCTGAAGAGCGCCCTGAACCTCAATTTCAAGGAAAACATCGATTCCCTTGTCCAAGGTTTCATTGACATAGGTCAGAGGAGTTCCATAGTAGTTGCCGACATATTCTGCGTATTCCAACATCTGCCCTTGACGAATCAGCTCTTCAAACTCTTCACGAGTACGGAAGAAATAATCAACACCGTCCACTTCTCCAGGACGTTGTGCGCGTGTCGTCATCGATACAGAGTATTGAAATTGGTTTTCAGAACTCTCAAAAATCTCTCTTCTAACCGTTCCTTTTCCAACCCCTGAAGGACCAGAAAATACGATTAGTAAGCCTCGGTCTGCCATTGTGTCTCCTTTTAGTCAGTCTGCGTCTCTAGAATAACGGCAAAAAGCCAGATTATTCTTTACAGTCTTTCTATCTAGTGTAACAAAAAAGCAGTAATTTTTCAACTGCTCTTTCTTATTTATTTGGCATAATCTGTTAGTCTACAATGTTCCATCTACTAAAAAGTCTTGAAATTTTATTCTATTTAAGAGATAATAAAACTACTAATACAAAAAGGAGAAGTTTATGGGAAATTATAAAGGAAAAAATGTTGATGAAGCTATTGAAAATGGTTTGTACGAACTCAATCTCAAAAAAAGTGAAGTCAAAATTAATATCATTGATCATGGAAATGCCGGAATTTTTGGTTTTTTTGAAAAAGAAGCTGAGGTTGAAATCATACCATTAAGCCCACTGGAATTGAAGGTAAAAAAATTAATTCCATATTTAATTGGTGTTGCTGTAATATTTATTATTCTTATATCAGTTATAATTGGAGTATACTCAGATAAGTCAACTACTGTTTCTCCCCCTTCATCTACAGAAACTAGTAGCGTTATTGAAAAATCTGTCGAGAAAACTAGTGAATCATCCTCTACATCATCAAGTTCGACGCCTGCTTCCTCTAGTTCAACTAACACCACATCAAGCTCGACCGAAACCTCGTCAACAAGTCCATCACAAGCAACTATTATCACAGTAGAAAACAATGAAGACTTTAAATCTCTACTCCAAACTGAAGATCAAAGTGTCATAACAGATTTTATTCAAAAACACAAAGGTCAGATAATTGAATTTGATGGGAACATAGCAAACCTTGCTAAGTCAAAATCAAAATATGATATTCTTATTCATTCTGGAAATTATCATCCTGATGAGGTATCAGGCCCTAATTTCAAAATCCCTCAAATCACTATCATCTCAAATCCTATATTCAATTCATTTAATGGGGACAATATTAAAACCGGACAAAATATACATATTAAAGCAGAAATCGGTAACTATAACTCTACTCAAGATTTAATCTACTTATCACCAATTGAGATTTCGCCCCGATAATATAACAAATAGTTGCAAATAATTTATTCAAAAAACTGAAGTCAGATTCTCTTCTGACTTCAGTTTTTTATTATTTAGCATAATCTACTGCACGAAGCTCACGAATCACGGTTACCTTGATATTTCCAGGGTAATCGAGATTGTTTTCAATTTTCTCACGAACTTTGTGAGCCAAGATTGTGACTTTGTCGTCTTTGATTTGTCCTGGATTGACCATGATGCGGATTTCACGTCCTGCTTGAAGGGCAAAGCTATTCTGTACTCCTTCAAAGCCGTTCGCAATTTCTTCCAAATCATGAAGACGTTTGATGTAGCTTTCAAGAGACTCACTACGAGCACCCGGACGGGCAGCGCTCAAGGCGTCTGCTGCAGCAACAATCACTGCAATGACGCTTTCGGCTTCGACATCACCGTGGTGGCTAGCAATTGTATTCACCACAACTGGATGTTCCTTGTACTTACGAGCCAATTCCATACCGATTTCAACGTGGCTACCTTCAACCTCACGGTCAATGGCTTTTCCGATATCGTGAAGGAACCCTGCACGACGAGCAAGAGCCGCATTTTCACCAAGTTCGCTCGCCATGATACCAGCTAACTTAGCAACCTCAATCGAATGACGTAAGACATTTTGTCCATATGAAGTACGGAACTGCAAGCGACCCATGATTTTCATCAAGTCTGGATGAAGGTTTGGTGCCCCAATTTCATAGGCAGCAGCCTCACCGTATTCACGAATCTTATTGTCAATCTCTTGACGGTTTTTCTCAACCAACTCTTCGATACGAGCTGGGTGGATACGACCATCCTTGAGCAACATTTCCATAGTCATACGGGCAATTTCACGACGAATCGGGTCAAAACCTGATAAGGTCACCACTTCTGGTGTATCGTCGATAATCACATCGACCCCTGTCAAACTTTCAAAGGTACGAATGTTACGACCTTCACGACCAATAATGCGTCCCTTCATAGTATCGTCTGGCAGGTGAACCGTTGAGTTTGTTGACTCCGCCACATATTCACCAGCGATACGTTGCATGGCTTGAACCAAGATGTCCTTGGCCATTTTGTCAGAACGTTCCTTGACCTCTTGCTCAGCTTCACGAATGCGGCTAGCAATCTCCTTGGTCAAGTTTTCCTCTGTCTGAGCCAAGATAATATCTCGTGCTTCTGCCTGAGACAGGGCACCAATACGCTCTAGCTCTGCTTCTTTTTGTCTTTCGACTTCCTCTAATTGCTCTTCACGCGCATCAAGGTTTTTCGCTCTATCAGAAATACTTTGTTCTTTTTGTTCAAGTGTTTGTTCTTTACTCGTCAAATTGTCGTCCTTACGGTCAAGGCTAGTAGCTCTCTCTGTCAAACGACTTTCGATTTGTTTGAGTTCTTGACGTTCTGATTTGAATTCAGCGTCCACTTCTTCACGGTATTTTCTGGCTTCTTCTTTGGCCTCCAATAGTGCTTCTTTTTTAAGAGACTTGCTTTCACGTTTAGCTTCATTAACAAGTAAATCCGCTTCACGTTCAGCTTGTCCACGTAAATTAGTTGCTTCTTGTTCAGCATTTAAAAGCATCAACTCTGCAGCTTCCTGAGATGATTTCATCTTGGCTGAGATGCTGACATATCCAATGACTAAACCAATGATGACGGCAAAAACAGCAATCGCAAGCGACATGATTTCCATGTTTTTACCTCATTTTATTGTTATTCCGAATGACATACATTCTTTTACATTCTACCATAAAAAAGTGATTTTCACAAACCTAAAATAGAATATGTTTTGGGGAAATTGGAACACATTCACAAAAATAAAATTGTTATTTAGAAATAGTAGTTTAGTAGAGACTTGAGAAAAAGCCTACTTTTCAGTAGACTTAGTTTATTTCTATTCTAATCGGTACTCTTCCAAAATTCTGCTCTGCTATACTTGGATTTCCCAGTTGGTAAATCTGGTCTGCCTTTTGGGTCATAGCATCCCAAGGTTCTTTGCCAATTCGGCTGACTAGATCGACCTGCCCTTTCAAAGACTTGAGATGTTGCCTGCCTTTTTCAGTAAAGCCAAGAACATGGATGCCTTCTGGCAAGTCACTTTCTCTAGCCTGCACCAAGATATAGGTCAAAAGGCGTCTGACACGCGCCTTGGTGTAACGTTTGGTCGCAACCGCCTCAACCAAGTCTTCCACAGACTGGACTGTCTTGATGGTCTCTTTAATGCGCACAGCCATTTCTTGATTGACCTGATAGATGGTGGTTATGTCGGGATTTGACAAGATTTGATAGCGGAGCAAAGGAAAATAGTCTTCCCAGCTCACTTTACTGGTCTGCTCAAATAGGGCAACAGAAGGCATAAATCGTTCTAAGAAATCTTTGTCCCTTTGGTGCTGACGGAGGGCTGTCGCCGAGGCGAAGTCCACATCCTGGTCCACAGAATGGTAACCAGCCCCCTGACGCTGAATCGGATACAGCTTGATATTTCGTCCCGCAACCGCCTTGGCATAGGCCAAAGCAAGAACATGATTGGGTGTATGGCCTGAAAAATCAAGACCAGCAAATTCCTTCCACATGGCTTGGGTTTTCTGGGGATAGGAGAGAGAATCAGGCAGATTTTCCACAAAATTCTCCATCTCTCTACCTTGCTCTGCGTATAAGTCAGCGATTTTTTGATAATCCAGAACTTCTTCTGTTCCAAAAGCGAGGCTATCAATACCCAACCGAGCCAAGATATCCACAGCCCCTTGGCCAAAGAAATCCGCCGCCTGAACACTGACTAAAAAGGGCAGTTCCACTACCAGATCAGCACCATTTTCAAGCGCCATCTGGGCTCGTGTCCACTTGTCCACGATAGCAGGCTCGCCTCTCTGCATGAAATTCCCAGACATGGCCACAATTTTCAACCCCTTCGTCTGCTCAAGCAGGTATTTGTGGCCATTATGAAAAGGATTGAACTCCGCGATAATACCCGTGATGGTCATGATAATCTCCTACTTCTGCGCCACAAAAAACCAACGGGTGCTGGTTTCTGTTGGCTCTTTGTCTTCAAAGTCCGCAAAGAGTTTGAAGGATTTGAATCCGGCCTGTTCCAGCAAAATATCATAGGTCAAGACCTCATAGGTTCGCTCCTCATGCACTTCATCGTGGCGACTAAAGGAACCATCCGCTTCCTTGACAAAGAAAGTCAACTCATGAACGATAGAGTGAGGCGCCGCATCCTCATAGGTATCCCATAGCATGGCGAAATCTTCTGCATTTTCATGATAAGAATAGCCTGGAAAAACTTCGTCTGTCTGGTAGGTCGAATGCACATCAAAGATGAAAACTCCATCTTCATTAAGGGCATTATACACTTCCTTAAAAACATCCCCTACTTCCACCTCATCCTGCATGTAGCAGATAGAGTCCGAATAACAAGTGACAAAGTCGTATTGACCTACCTTGGACAAATCCAACATATTGCCTTCAATAAAATCAATCTTTTGTTTGGCTGAAGCCGCTCTCTTC
Organism: Streptococcus mitis; assembly: GCF_000960025.1. Classification (GTDB taxonomy): domain Bacteria; phylum Bacillota; class Bacilli; order Lactobacillales; family Streptococcaceae; genus Streptococcus; species Streptococcus mitis_DH. The sequence continues at coordinate 122,174 of NZ_JYGQ01000004.1, forward strand.
TCCGCAATCTTCAGCATATCTGCGCTCAAGTCAAGTCCAGTCACATCAAAACCAGCTTGAGAAAAGCGTACAGACTGGATGCCTGTCCCACAAGCCAATTCCAAGAGTTTTTTTCTCTCCTTTGTCTTAGGCAAATGACCCAGAGAAAAATCCGTCCATTTATCATATAAACTATCGTCCATGACCGCATCATAGACCGCCGCAAAGGTTTCATAAGTTGCCATAATCATGATACCAAGAGCCTCCATGGCAAACACCACTCGCCCTATACCTTTCTATCCATTTTTTCTAAAATAAGCAAAGAAACCCAGTTGGCTACAACTGAGTTCGTCTTCTAAGCAAGAGCTTCTGAAATATCTACTGACTCCGCCTCATGCCATAGCTTTTCTAAGTTATAGTGGGCACGCATTTCTTCTGAAAAGACATGCACGACAACAGAGCCGAGGTCTAGTAGGACCCAACCTCCAGCTGCATCTCCTTCGACATGACTGCCTTTAAAGCCTGCATCGGCTACTTTTTCACGGATATTATCAGCGATAGCGTCCAACTGACGGCTATTCATTGAACTAGTAATAACAAAGTAGTCAGTCACGCTAGTCAAATCTTGGACATCAAGTGCGAGGATATCCTCCGCACGTTTCTCATCAGCCGCTTTCACGACTAGTTCTAGTAATTCTTTTTCGTTCATTTAGTCCTCTTTCTAGAAAATATGCTTGTAATCTAGGACATCTGCAAAGCGCCCCTCCCAAATGCCCTCATAAAATTCATTTATCGTTTCTGCTGGAATGTCTTTCCCATCAAACGTTGTGCAAGTTCCTTCTGGAATAATAAGCTGATAGCCATATTCAAAGGCAACCTTGACAGAGGTATCCACACAATATTCTGTCTGCATACCACATAAAACTAATTTTTCAATCCCCTGTTTATCCAAGTATTCTTTTAAACCAGTTTCTTTGAAAATACTGTTATACTTCTTCTGAAAGACCTTTTCATTAGGTTTTCGACTTAAAAGCTCAGATAACTGCCAATCTTCTGATGTTTGAGCTTCAGCGTTCTCAATATGTTGAACATAGACAATTTCAATATTCTTGCTTCTAGCCTGGTTTTGTAAATAAGAAATTTTTTCCAATAGACTATTTGTCTGAAAACCAGTTTCCACTAAAATATTCTGAACATCAATGATTATAAAAGCCGTCTTCATTTAGTCCTCTTTCAAATAGTGCACAAAGGCGTTATAGGTTTCAAGGGTTTGGGGATAGATAGAGAATCCCTGATGAGCTAGATGCTCCACGGTACGAGCTGTTTCGTAGGCCACCGCCTTATTAAGCGATAAACTTGCAATCTCACGTGCCACATCTACTCCTGGAAAGGCACGATTGTGCTCGATATAGTCTGCGACGTAGATGACTTTATCTAGGTCTGTCATCTGACCAGCACCGACTGTATGGATTTCAATGGCTCGCAAGATTTCTGAATCATGCAAATCCAAATCTTCCTGAATCTTGTAGATGCCAACCATACCATGCCAGACATTATTGCCCCAGTTTTTGAGGTCAGGGTCTAACTGATAACGGTCAATCAAGTCTAAAAACTCCTGATCTGACAGCTTCTTAGCATAGTCATGCAGAAGACCTGCAAGACCTGCTTTCTCAGAATCGACCCCAAATCGCTGAGCCAGTTCTATGGCTGCACGCTCCACACCCAAGCAATGGGTTAAGCGTTTTTCAGGTAAAAGCTCTGTCATTTTTTCCAACAAAGCCTCGCGAGAGCAGTTGATATAGTCTTGATAGGCCATCAGTAGAGCCCCTCCTTCTCGATGTAGTCTAGCACCGGCTGAGGCAGGAGAAAGTTGGGTTTCCGACCTTGGGCAAGGAAGTCCCGCACCATGCTGGATGAGATATCCATGAGAGGCACATCCACCCAGATAACTGGATAGGAAGTTCCAGCCTTGTAGCGTGGGCGCTGAACCCCTACAAACTGAACCATGTCGACCAGCTCATCAATTCGGTACCACTTAGGCAAATAGTCCACCATGTCGGCCCCGATGATAAAGTAATAATCCGTATCTGGATACTGCTCTGTCAAAATCTTCATGGTGTCGTAGGTGTAGGAAATGCCCTTGCGCTCTAGCTCGATTGTTTCAATGGCTAGCCCTTCAATCCCCTCAATCGCCAATTCAAGCATCTTGAGACGATGGTGTTCAGGGATGGTTTCCTTTTTATCTACGTGAGGAGGTTGGTACTCAGGCATGAGCAAAACTTGATCCAGTCCTAACTGTTGCCGTACTTGGTCAGCAACAATCAGATGCGCATTGTGAACAGGGTTAAAATTCCCCCCTAAAATCCCGACTTGTTTGCGTTTTTTCTCCTTGATTTCTGGCTCCAACTCTACCTTGGTAAAGGGAGTCAATAGTTCGATTGCCATAGGCTAGTCTCCTTTATTTCTCTGTAAAAACAGTTATTTGGAGTATAGTTTTTAGATTTCTTTGACTTTCTTAGAAATCTTGCGATTTTCTTTCTTGCTGGATTGTTTAAACAAAATCAAGATTCGTCCGATTTTTTGGACTGTATCCACACCAATTTCTTCTTCCAAGATTTCAGCTACTTCGTGGATATTTTCATCGGTGTTTTGCAAAAGAGTAACCTTGATCAATTCACGGGCGTCAAGTGCCTGACGAACGCTGGTTTTGATTTGGTCGTTAAGTCCATTTTTACCGATTTGGATGATGGGTTTGAGGGTGTGTGCCTGACTGTTGAGGAAGGCACGTTGTTTTGATGTTAATGACATAATTTCTTCCTTGTTTTTTTGATAGTTATTTTAGGTGGTGAGGGACGGTCGGAACTAATTTTTCAAAGATCTCATCTTTGAAAAATGGATTTCCTGACCTCACAATTGAGCCTAGGTCTCAATTATGCCCCTTACCAATCTAACGATTGGCAATCACACCACGGCAATAACTATCTTTTTATGAGCTCACTTTGTTCGCTCAGTGATTTCATTTTAAATAATTGCTTTTCGTGTGACGACTGCGACGCCTTCTGGTGCCCAGACGGCGACTTTTGCTGTGCCTGTTACGCGAATCCAGCCTAGGCCTGAGATAACTAGGTCTGTCTTGTCCTTGATGGTAAATACATGTTGGACTAGTTTTGGAAAATCTTCTTTTTCCTTGCTATTTGGTGGTGTCAGAAGGGTTCCTACATGCTTGTCATAGAAAGCACTAGCTCCTTCAAGCTTGGTTCGGTGGAGTTTGAGTTCATTATCAAAGAAGGCTGTGAATCCTTGCTTTTCACCCGCAATGAAGTCAAAGCGTCCGAGACCGCCTAGAAACAGTGTTTGTTCAGGATTGAGCTGATAGGTTTTGGGTTTAATTTCCTTTTTAGGGCTGACATACTTGAGGTTTTTAGCCGTCAAGTAGTGAGCCATCTGGTGGCGGTGGATAATTCCCGGCGTATCGTAGATATAAGAACCGTCGTCAAGCGGAATCTCAATTTTGTCCAAGGTTGTCCCTGGGAAGCGCGAAGTCGTGATGACATTCTGATCACCCGTGATTTCTTGAATGATGGCATTGATGAGGGTTGATTTTCCAACGTTTGTCACGCCAACAACATAGACATCACGGCCCTTACGGTAGTGTTCGATTTTGTCAATGACTTCCTTAATAGCATGTTTATTTTGTGCCGAAGTTAGGACGACATCGACTGGACGAAGACCTTCTTCGTGGGCACGTTCCATGAGCCACTGGCTAATCTTGCCTGGTTTAACTGACTTGGGCAGGATATCTTTTTTATTTCCCACCAAAAGGACATCATTGCCCGATACAAAGCGTGGCAAGCCTGGAATGACAGAGCCATTAAAATCAAAGATATCAATGACATTGACCACTAAGGCATCACTGTCTCCCACCTCGTGCAAGAGCTTGAGGAAATCATCGTCCGTCAACTGGACATCCGTGATTTCATTATAGTGGCGGAGACGGAAACAGCGTTGGCAATAGACTTCGCCAGTTTCCAAACCTTTTTCAAGTGCCGACTGGGGAGTAAAGCCAAGACCAGCCTTGTCTGTCGTCTGAATGGTTGCTCCACAACCAATACAGAGAATTTCTTCCATAGTTAAATTCCTTTTTTATATGTAATCGGTCCGTACGTTTCAGTGATTTTTCGCATGACACGGCGCTCACGAGCTCGGTTAATCTGCGTTTTGATCGAGTCATGTTGGACCAAGGGTTTGACTAAAATCGAGCGAATACCAGCACGGTGGGCTGCTCGAACATCTGTCATGAGCTGGTCGCCAACCATGACCACTTCACTTTTCTCATAGTGAAATTCCTTCATGGCACGATTAATCCCAAATGTGAAGGGCTTCAGAGCCCAATAAACGTAATCAATTCCAAACTTCTCAACTGCGCGTTGAACTCGTTTTTTGGTATTATTTGAGACTACGATAATAGCAATGCCCGCATCCTGAAGATCATGTAACCATTGCTTCATCTCTGGCGTCCCGTCAGGGTTGTTCCAAGCAATGAGGGTATTATCCAAATCGACCAAAACAGCCTTGATTCCCTGCGCCTGCAGACTTGGGACTGTCAGATCATAAACTGCTTCCACAGCAAAATCTGGCATATAGTTTTCAATCGCCATTCAGGCTCCTTTTCTTAACTTTTTTTAGCAATTTTCCTTAGCAACAATGACAGGACAATCCACAAACCAGCACTGGCCAAACTAATGTAGAGCCAAGCATGGGGCTCATCTGTTAAAGGGAGCGGAACATTCATTCCGAAAAAGCCTGTAACTACTGCCAAAACAGCTAGCAAGACTGAAATGATAGTCAAGGTTGTCAAATTATCATTCAGATTATTATTTAAGATATTGTTGTAAGATGCTGATAGTTGTTGAAGAACTTGAGAAATCAAGTCTGTCATGGATACTAGCTGATGAGCCTCAATCATGGCATCATCAAACTGCTCTCTCTCAATCTCGTTAAAACTGCGATAGAGGGCATGCCCTTGAATATGTTCCAGCAACATGCGATTTTGCTTGGCAGCCGCAGTAAGATAAACCATACCAGTCTCCAAGTCGGACAAGGCAAAGAGATTTTTCTTAGTCGTCCGCTGGCGCAAGAGCCCATTGACCTCGTCCTTACTCTTATCCATCTGCTCGATGACAGGATAGTAGGCATTGCTGATAATTTCCAGACTGGCAAAGAGAAACTTGTAAATCGAAAGCATGTCATGACTCTCCAGATAACGGGTCATCTGTTCAATGACATAGGCGTTCTTGGTATTACTAATGGTAATCAGGCGACGATGTTCCACGATAAAGGTCATGGGAAAAGCTTCATAGTATGCCTTATCCTTTTTCAAGTTCAAGACATTGTAGATAAAGGTCACAGTCCCATTTTCACGGTGATAATCCATGTGGGCACGCTCATTCCTATCCAGCGCATATTCGATGGTTTCCTTGTCCAAACCGTAGATTTCAGAAAGGTCCTCTAGTTTTTTCAACTTGTCCAAATCTAAGTTAATCCAGGTACAACCATTGCCCAACTGTTTTTCTAAAAACATCTTCTCTCCTTTACCAAACTCTTTCTATTGTACCATAAATCTGCTAAAATTTCAGACCTGGTCTGTCCGAGAGAAATTGCTGACGACGGTGATATTCCGATTGGGAACAAAGTGCAGAACCTGATCTTCTCCTCTGAGTTGCGTTGTTCGAATGCCGACACTGACAACCTTGCCCGATACGGTAATAGGACCATTTGTCAAAACGACCTCATCTCCCACATCCAGTTGACGTTCAAAGAGGATGAAAAACCCATTGATGACATCAGATAGAAAGCCTTGGGCTCCCATCCCAATAGCCACCCCAGCAATCCCAGCCCCTGCCAGCAAACTAGAAACTGGCAAACCTAAAATCGACAAAATGCAGTAAAGCAAAAAGAAATAAAGGGTATAATTAAACACATTTTCTAACAGACGTGAGATGGTTTTCTGACGCCCGACATCATGACGAGACATTTTTAGAGAAGGTTTGACAATTCTCTGCACCATGGTATGGAGCAATTTCTTAGCTATATAAAAGAGTAAAAATAAGAATAACAGAGAAATTAACTTGGTTAAGATATTTTCAATAATCGTTGTTATATCAAGCTTATTGAGGTAGGTTTGAATAAATTCTTTCATAGAAAACTCCTTTCATTTATTATACCATACTTTTACAAGTGATGAATCTCCATAAATATTCAAAAATAATAGCCAAAATAGACAGAAAATTCTTGATTTTAGCTCATATTTATACTATAATCATAAACATTACACAACAAAGGAGATTATTATGAAAAAATTCATTCATGCTTGGAATAAGGCAAGCCTAATCAAACGGATTTTGATTGGTATGCTTATTGGAGGAACCCTAGGGCTGACACTTCCTAACATTTCAGGAATTGGTCTACTCGGAGATCTCTTTGTTGGCGGTCTAAAAGCCATCGCACCCATTCTGGTCTTTGCCCTCGTTGCCAATGCCCTTTCCCAACATCAAAAGGGACAAGATAGCAACATGAAAACGGTTATCTTCCTTTACTTGGTAGGAACCTTTGCAGCGGCACTTGTTGCTGTCCTAGCAAGCTTCATTGTCCCTGTTGAGATTACCTTAAATAGTTCCAATACAGAAATCGCACCACCAGATGGAATTGGCCAGGTCCTCAGCAACCTCTTGCTCAAACTGGTTGACAATCCAGTCAATGCCCTCGTTACTGCTAACTACATCGGTATCTTATCTTGGGCAGTTGTTTTCGGGATTGCTATGAGAGAGGCCAGCAAAAATAGTAAAGAATTGCTGAAAACCATGGCTGATGTGACTTCTAAGATTGTCGAATGGATTATCAACCTAGCTCCATTTGGTATCCTTGGTCTTGTCTTCAAAACCATCTCTGATAAGGGAATCGGAAGCCTAGCTAACTATGGAATCTTGCTTGCCCTCTTGGTGACAACCATGTTCTTTGTAGCTCTGGTAGTCAATCCACTAATTGCCTTCCTCTTTATGAAGAGAAACCCTTATCCCCTCGTTTGGAAATGTTTGCGTGTCAGCGGTGTGACAGCCTTCTTCACTCGTAGTTCTGCGGCTAACATCCCTGTCAACATGAAACTTTGTCACGACCTTGGACTGGATCCAGATACCTATTCGGTTTCTATCCCACTTGGTTCTACTATCAACATGGCAGGGGCAGCGATTACTATTAATGTTCTAACGCTTGCTGCAGTAAATACTTTGGGAATCCCTGTTGACTTTGCCACAGCCTTTGTCCTCAGTGTAGTAGCAGCTATCTCAGCCTGTGGTGCTTCTGGTATTGCCGGAGGATCCCTCCTTCTTATCCCAGTTGCTTGTAGCCTGTTCGGTATTTCTAACGATATTGCCATGCAAGTTGTCGGAGTTGGATTTGTGATTGGGGTCATCCAAGACTCATGCGAAACAGCCCTCAACTCTTCAACAGATGTACTCTTTACTGCCGTTGCCGAATACGCGGCAGCCCGTAAAAAATAACTCATAAAGGCAAGCCTACTCAGGTCTTGTCTTTTCCGCTTCTATTCTGACTTACTAGGAAATCCATATGTCTATTAGCCAACGTACGACCAAGCTTATCTTAGCTACCTGTCTTGCCTGCCTTCTTGCTTATTTTCTCAATCTCTCCTCAGCTGTCTCGGCTGGAATCATCGCCCTCTTGAGCCTATCCGATACTCGTAGAAGTACCTTAAAACTGGCCCGCAATCGACTCTTTTCCATGCTCCTCGCTCTAGCTATCGGTGTTCTGGCTTTTCACTTGAGCGGATTTCATATCTGGAGCCTCGGCCTCTATCTAGCCCTCTATGTGCCTCTAGCCTACAAGATGGGCTGGGAAATTGGCATCACACCAAGTAGCGTGTTGGTTAGCCATCTCTTGGTGCAAGAGTCAACCTCTCCAGAACTCCTAGTCAACGAATTCCTTCTCTTTGCTATCGGTACTGGATTTGCCTTGCTTGTTAATCTCTACATGCCTTCACGAGAAGAGGACATCCAGCATTACCACACATTAGTAGAAGAAAAGTTAAAAGATATCCTCCAGCGCTTCAAATATTATTTATCCAGAGGGGATGGACGCAACCGAGCACAACTGGTTGAAGAATTAGACACCCTTTTGGAAGAAGCCCTCAGACTGGTCTATTTGGATCACTCTGACCACCTCTTTCACCAGACCGATTACCATATTCACTATTTTGAGATGAGACAGCGACAAAGTCGCATCCTGCGAAACATGGCCCAGCAAATCAACACCTGTCACCTAGCTGCCAGTGAGAGCCTGATTTTGGCCCAACTCTTTTCAAAAATTGCAGGTCAACTGAGCCAGACCAATCCTGCTTCTGATTTGCTAGATGAAATTGAACGTTATCTGGAAGTCTTTCGGAACCGCAGTCTACCCAAGACAAGAGAAGAATTTGAAACCCGTGCCACACTTCTTCAACTCCTACGTGAAGCCAAAACCTTCATCCAAGTAAAAGTTGATTTTTACCAAAAATATGGACAGTAAAAAAGAAAACTTCAGACCAATCACAAAAGGTGAATATCTGAAGTTTTCTTTTATTTGTAAGTTATTACCATAAAGGTTAATAGTAAAATGAATAAGGTCTAATATTCAACATCTTTTTATAGAGGGCTAAGGTAAAACCCTACATACTTTGCTGTCTTATTATCCACGACACTAAGTTTTACAAATCAATTTCATTTACCAAACATAGTTAGTAAGACAGTTATCTAGGCCACTTTCTACCCGTTACAACGGAAAAGCCCACGAATCGATATTATTCATAAAACTTTACTAGTGGAGCGCCTAGCCAAGTTCCATAGAAACTTGGCGTTAGTTACTTAGATTGTTACACAATCAAATAAATTTACTGAACTACAACACTGAGTTTTACAAATCGATTCCATTTGTAAAACTCAGTTAGTGAGGCAGTTAGGCAAGTCTAATAGGACTTGCCGTAGTCTACTTAGATTGCTTTGCAATCAAGTAGGCTTACTGAATCACATCTTCTCTTCCAACTCTACATCTGGATACTTGTCCGCAAACCAGCGGAGGGCAAAGTCATTTTCAAAGAGGAAGACTGGTTGGTCAAAACGGTCTTTAGCCAAGATATTGCGGCTTGAAGACATCCGTTCATCCAAGTCCTCAGGCTTGATCCAACGAACGGTCTTTTTACCCATTGGGCTCATGACTACTTCCGCATTGTACTCGCCTTCCATACGGTGCTTGAAGACTTCAAACTGGAGTTGACCTACAGCGCCTAGCATATACTCGCCTGTTTGGTAATTCTTATAAAGCTGAATGGCACCTTCTTGTACCAATTGCTCGATTCCCTTGTGGAAGGATTTTTGCTTCATGACATTCTTGGCAGAAACTTTCATGAAAATCTCAGGTGTAAAGGTTGGCAGTGGTTCAAATTCAAATTTGTTTTTTCCAACCGTCAAAGTATCCCCAACCTGATAAGTACCTGTATCGTAAACCCCGATAATATCACCCGCTACGGCATTGGTCACATTCTCACGACTTTCCGCCATAAACTGAGTAACATTAGACAATTTAGCCCCCTTACCAGTACGAGGCAAGTTGACACTCATGCCACGCTCAAATTCACCTGATACGATACGGACAAAGGCGATGCGGTCACGGTGACGAGGGTCCATGTTGGCTTGGATCTTAAAGACAAATCCTGAGAAATCCTTGTCATAAGGATCCACAATTTCGCCATCTGTTTTCTTGTGTCCATGTGGTTCCGGAGCAAACTTAAGAAAGGTCTCAAGGAATGTCTGTACACCAAAGTTTGTCAAAGCTGAACCGAAGAATACTGGCGTCAATTCTCCAGCAAGGATAGCTTCCTCTGAGAATTCATTTCCAGCTTCATTTAAAAGTTCAATATCATCTTTGACTTGCTCGTAGAAAGGATTGCTACCAAAAAGCTTGTCCCCATCTTCTAGACTGGCAAAGCGCTCATCCCCTTTATAGAGCTCCAAGCGTTGGTTATAGAGGTCATACAAACCTTCAAAGGCTTTCCCCATCCCGATTGGCCAGTTCATCGGATAGCTAGCAATGCCCAAGACTTCTTCCAACTCTTGCAAGAGATCCAAAGGCTCACGACCGTCACGGTCCAACTTGTTCATAAAGGTAAAGACTGGAATCCCACGGTGTTTGACAACCTCAAACAATTTCTTGGTTTGAGCCTCGATACCCTTGGCAGAGTCCACGACCATGACTGCAGCATCCACCGCCATCAAGGTACGATAAGTATCTTCTGAAAAATCCTCGTGTCCTGGCGTGTCGAGGATATTCACGCGTTTTCCATCGTAGTCAAACTGCATAACAGATGAAGTAACCGAAATCCCACGTTGCTTCTCGATATCCATCCAGTCAGACTTAGCAAAAGTCCCTGTTTTCTTTCCTTTTACCGTACCAGCCTCACGAATCTCGCCCCCAAAGTAGAGTAACTGCTCAGTAATAGTTGTTTTCCCCGCGTCCGGGTGGGAGATGATAGCAAAGGTGCGACGTTTCTTAATTTCTTCTTGAATATTCATAAGTTCTCTTTCTTTGATTCTCTATTTTTCTTGTTTCAATAGCTAAGAATGATTTTTACATTGGATTTTACCATTCCTTTCAACACTCCATTATATCGGATTTTAGCATTTTTTTCAATTTCTATTTTATGTCAGACACTGCTAAAGTAGAACAATTCCCCTTGCAATTTTTCAAATAAATGTTACAATAAATATAGAAAAAGGTGTTGCGACAACAACACCCCACAGAGCCGTTTAAGACGGTGGCTGTAATTACATAACTAAAAAATAGCTCGTTAACTCGCCAAAGTTAGGACGGCTATTTTTTTGTCTCTTTTACCAATTCAAGGATGAACTTTAGGAGCGTGATAACAAAGTTACCAGCTACAAACATGAGTGTCAAAGCCTCAAAAGGGGACAAATCTGGTTACTCCTTTCTACTAAGATTTTACAGGATCTGCACATAAGCATCACCATCCTTTCGATTTTGTAACCACCGTCTTCACTTCTCTGTTAAACTATTGTACCATATATTTTCCCCTTTGAAATCCGCTTTTCAAATATATCATCATCAAAATCCGTTCTCCATCCTATACCTGTTTTTTTCATCTTTCCTTCCCTTATTTATAGGAAAATATGGTAAAATAGAACAGACTAAAAATCATCATTTCACGAAAGGATGCAAGATGAAAATTACGCAAGAAGAGGTAACACACGTTGCCAATCTTTCAAAATTAAGATTCTCTGAAGAAGAAACTGCTGCCTTTGCGACAACCTTATCTAAGATTGTTGACATGGTTGAATTGCTGGGCGAAGTTGACACAACTGGTGTCGCACCTACTACAACCATGGCTGACCGCAAGACTGTACTCCGCCCTGATGTGGCCGAAGAAGGAACAGACCGCGATCGCTTGTTTAAAAACGTACCTGAAAAAGACAACTACTATATCAAGGTACCAGCTATCCTAGACGATGGAGGAGATGCCTAATGACTTTTAACAATAAAACCATTGAAGACTTGCACAATCTCCTGGTCTCTAAGGAAATTTCAGCAACTGAATTAACACAAGCAACACTTGAAGATATCAAGTCTCGCGAGACAGCTATCAACGCTTTTGTTACCATCGCTGAGGAGCAAGCCCTTGCTCAAGCTAAAGCTATTGATGAAGCTGGAATTGACGCTGACAATGTCCTTTCAGGAATTCCATTGGCTGTTAAGGATAACATCTCTACAGACAGTATTCTTACAACTGCTGCCTCAAAAATGCTCTACAACTATGAACCAATCTTTGACGCAACTGCGGTTGCCAATGCAAAATCTAAGGGCATGATTGTCGTAGGGAAAACTAACATGGACGAATTTGCCATGGGTGGTTCAGGTGAGACTTCTCACTACGGTGCCACTAAAAATGCTTGGGACCACAGCAAGGTCCCTGGTGGTTCATCAAGTGGTTCTGCCGCAGCCGTAGCCTCAGGACAAGTCCGTTTGTCTCTTGGATCTGATACAGGTGGTTCTATCCGCCAACCTGCTGCCTTCAACGGGATCGTCGGTCTCAAACCAACCTACGGAACGGTTTCTCGTTTTGGTCTCATTGCCTTTGGTAGCTCATTAGACCAGATTGGACCTTTCGCACCAACTGTTAAGGAAAATGCCCTCTTGCTCAACGCTATTGCCAGCGAAGATGCCAAAGACTCTACTTCTGCTCCTGTCCGCATTGCCGACTTTACTTCAAAAATCGGTCAAGACATCAAGGGCATGAAAATTGCTTTGCCTAAGGAATACCTTGGTGAAGGAATTGACCCAGAGGTTAAGGGAACCATTCTGAACGCAGCCAAACACTTTGAAAAACTTGGTGCTATCGTTGAAGAAGTCAGCCTGCCTCACTCAAAATACGGTGTTGCCGTCTACTACATCATCGCTTCATCTGAAGCTTCATCAAACTTGCAACGCTTTGACGGTATCCGTTACGGCTACCGCGCAGAAGATGCAACCAACCTTGATGAAATCTATGTCAACAGCCGTAGTCAAGGTTTTGGTGAAGAGGTTAAACGTCGTATCATGCTGGGTACTTTCAGCCTTTCATCAGGTTACTACGATGCCTACTACAAGAAAGCTGGTCAAGTCCGTACCCTCATCATCCAAGATTTCGAAAAAGTCTTTGCGGATTATGACTTGATTTTGGGCCCAACTGCTCCTAGTGTTGCTTATGACTTGGACTCACTTAACCATGACCCAGTTGCCATGTACTTGGCTGACCTTTTGACCATCCCAGTCAACTTGGCAGGTCTTCCAGGAATTTCGATTCCTGCTGGATTCTCTCAAGGTCTACCTGTTGGTCTGCAATTGATTGGTCCTAAGTATTCTGAGGAAACCATTTACCAAGCTGCTGCTGCCTTTGAAGCAACAACAGACTACCACAAACAACAACCCGTGATTTTTGGAGGTGACAACTAATGAACTTTGAAACAGTCATTGGACTTGAAGTCCACGTAGAGCTCAACACCAATTCAAAAATCTTCTCACCTACTTCTGCCCACTTTGGAAATGACCAAAATGCCAACACTAACGTGATTGACTGGTCTTTCCCAGGAGTTCTGCCAGTTCTTAATAAAGGTGTTGTCGATGCCGGTATCAAGGCTGCTCTTGCCCTCAACATGGACATCCACAAAAAGATGCACTTTGACCGCAAGAACTACTTCTACCCTGATAATCCAAAAGCCTACCAAATTTCTCAGTTTGATGAGCCAATCGGTTATAACGGCTGGATTGAAGTCGAGCTAGAAGACGGTACGACCAAGAAAATTGGTATCGAACGCGCCCACTTAGAGGAAGACGCTGGTAAAAACACCCACGGTACAGATGGCTACTCTTATGTTGACCTCAACCGCCAAGGGGTGCCATTGATTGAGATTGTATCTGAAGCTGACATGCGTTCGCCAGAAGAAGCCTATGCTTATCTAACAGCCCTCAAGGAGGTCATCCAGTACGCTGGCATTTCTGACGTTAAGATGGAAGAAGGTTCTATGCGTGTGGATGCCAATATCTCTCTTCGCCCGTATGGTCAAGAGAAATTCGGTACCAAGACAGAGTTGAAGAACCTCAACTCCTTCTCAAACGTTCGCAAGGGGCTTGAATACGAAGTCCAACGTCAAGCTGAAATCCTTCGCTCAGGTGGTCAAATTCGCCAAGAAACACGCCGTTATGACGAAGCTAACAAGGCAACCATCCTCATGCGTGTCAAGGAAGGTGCTGCAGACTACCGCTACTTCCCAGAACCAGACCTACCTCTCTTTGAAATTTCTGACGAGTGGATTGAGGAAATGCGTACAGAGTTGCCAGAGTTTCCAAAAGAACGCCGTGCGCGTTATGTATCTGACCTTGGTTTATCAGACTACGATGCTAGTCAGTTGACTGCTAATAAAGTCACTTCTGACTTCTTTGAGAAAGCTGTTGCCCTCGGTGGCGATGCTAAACAAGTCTCTAACTGGCTCCAAGGCGAAGTCGCTCAGTTCTTGAATGCCGAAGGCAAGACACTTGAACAAATCGAATTGACACCAGAAAACTTGGTTGAAATGATTGCCATCATCGAAGACGGTACTATCTCTTCTAAGATTGCTAAGAAAGTCTTTGTCCACCTAGCTAAAAATGGCGGCAGTGCGCGTGAATACGTGGAAAAAGCAGGCATGGTGCAAATCTCAGATCCAGATATTCTGATTCCAATTATCCACCAAGTCTTTGCCGATAACGAAGCGGCTGTTGCCGACTTCAAGTCAGGGAAACGCAACGCAGACAAGGCCTTCACAGGCTTCCTTATGAAAGCAACCAAAGGCCAAGCCAACCCACAAGTCGCCCTTAAACTCCTTGCACAAGAATTGGCGAAGTTGAAAAATGAGTAACTCATTTAAAGTATAACTGACACCAGACTGCTAAAAAATTAGCAGTTCTGATGGCTTGCAGTATGCATTCATATAGTTAGGAGACATATGAAAAAGTTATATACTCTTCTCACTACCTGTTTACTACTCCTTTTCGTTACACCGATGCAATCCATCGATGCAGGGGTAGGACATTCTCGAAGTGGTAGCTCTAGCCGTAGTAGCTCCAGTTCAAATGGTAGCCGAAGCCGTTCCAGTAGCAGTAATAGCGGTAGTTCTTCCTACAGAAGTAACTACAGTTCTGGAGACGGTTCCTATAGTTCGAGTTACTCTGAGCAAGAGTTGTACGGAATTGTAGTCTTTTTAATAGGTGTTTACGTAGTTGTCTTAGTTCTAAAGAATAAAAGTAATCAAAGCTCATCAGAAAAATCCTATAGTAGCGCTACTGTATATAATCCCCAAAACCATCGTCGAGTTGAACACAATACATTAGCTACTAGTCGTGTTAAATATGGCGATCCAAACTTTGATGCCGATGCTTTCGCTTCATGGGTTAAAGAAGTCTATATTCAGTTACAGGCAGCCTGGACTAAAAAGGATTGGAATTTGGCTCGCTCTCTTGAAAGTACCAGCCTTTATTCCCAACATAGTATACAACTCGAAGATCATATCCGGGCGAAAACAACTAATGTTTTAGAAAAAGTCTATGTTGAAAATGTTCGCATTAAAGATTTCTACGAAAATCCTGATGGTAACGATACCCTTGTTGTGATCTTGTCATCTACACTCAGGGACTATGTCATTGAAGACCAAAGCAAACGTGTCATCGAAGGTGATCCTCAAGAGGACTTGTTTACAGTCTATCAAATGAACTTTATCCGTAAACACGGAAGTCAAACTGAACTAAATGTCAGTGATGAAGCCATCAGTGACCACTGTCCAAACTGTGGTGCCCCATTGAAAATCTCTGCTATTAGTAAATGTGACTATTGCGATGCTGATCTAACACGCAGTCCAAACCAATGGGTACTCGATACCTACGATGTTGTGGATGAAGACGAACTTTATAATTAGGAGGAAATTATGGGATTTATTCGTGCCGCCCTATCTTCAGGGCTTAATAGTTTCAACGATAGCAAATTTAAAGAAGCTATTGTTCTTCCAAATAACCTAACAGCTGATGCCTTGGCCATTAAAGGACAACTTCTTACAAAAGATCCTGACGGCACTTCTAGACAAAGCAACCAAAATACTGGACTTTTAACAGATGGTTCTGTAGTCATTGTTCCACAAGGTTATGTAGCTATTCTTGTCAACAACGGGACCTTCCTTGGCGATGTCTTAGAAGCTGGTAGCCACGAATGGCGTTCTGAAGATAATGCCTGGCTTCTTGAAAAGGGTGGTATAAAGGGTACTTGGGAAAATTTCAAAAACCGCTTCTCTTTTGGTGGTCAAGTCATTACCCAACAGGAAATCATCTTTATCCGTATGCAACCCATCGCAGGTAATAAATTTGGTACTCAAAACGCCGTAGAGTATTTCAGTGAACGCTATCAACAATTGCTCAATATTCGTTTCTACGGCTTGTTTGATATCAAAGTTGCTGATCCAGTCCTATTTTATGTCAGCTCCATCAGTCAACAAATTGAAGATCATAGAGCATTTACCCTGAAAGATATCGCTCAGGGAACTCTCAGACAAAATATCTCTCCTAAAATTGCTATTGCAATCGCCAAATTTACAAACGAAAACCGAGTTGATATCTATAGTCTTAATGCCAATCAAGATACTTTCAACGATCTAGCAAAACAAGAAGTTAACAAGGTATGGACTGGACTTTACGGAATTGAAACAACCAATATCCTGCTTGAAGATTTGAGCTATGACCAAGAAAGCTTGAATATTATTCGTAAACTTGATAGCGAACTAGTCGCTATGAAATACAATACGATTGAGATTGAAGAACGTCGTGCCCGTAACGAAGCTCTCATCGTTGCTGCAAACAATGAAGGCAATGGCAATGGTATGAACATAATTATGGGAATGAATCTGGGACAAACGCTTGGCGGGCAACTCAACCAACAAACTCAAGCTCCTATTCAAAATAATGGGCAAACTGCAAGTAAGAACTTTTACATCGAGGTAGACGGCAAGTATGTTCTCGTAACCAAAGATGAAGAGGGAAATATCGTACCTGTCAACTAACTCAAGTTAATCTGATATTTGAGAATTATTGCGTTTTATGGTACAATAAAGAGTAACAATATTTATTAAAGAGGTAAAAACATGATTGAAGCAAGCAAATTGAAAGCTGGTATGACATTTGAAACTGCAGACGGAAAATTGATCCGCGTTTTGGAAGCTAGCCACCATAAACCAGGTAAAGGGAACACAATCATGCGTATGAAATTGCGTGATGTCCGTACTGGTTCTACATTTGACACAAGCTACCGTCCAGAAGAAAAATTCGAACAAGCTATTATCGAAACTGTTCCAGCTCAATACTTGTACAAAATGGATGAAACTGCCTACTTCATGAACACTGAAACTTACGACCAATACGAAATCCCAGTCGTAAACGTTGAAAATGAATTGCTTTACATCCTTGAAAACTCTGATGTAAAAATCCAATTCTACGGAACTGAAGTAATCGGTGTAACTGTACCAACTACTGTTGAATTGACAGTTGCTGAAACACAACCATCTATCAAAGGTGCTACTGTTACAGGTTCTGGTAAACCAGCGACTATGGAAACTGGACTTGTTGTCAACGTTCCTGACTTCATCGAAGCTGGACAAAAATTGATCATCAACACTGCAGAAGGAACTTACGTTTCTCGTGCCTAATCTCTAGAAAGAGGTCATTCTATGGGAATTGAAGAACAATTTGGCGAAATCGTTATCGCTCCACGTGTACTTGAAAAAATCATTGCCATCGCAACTGCTAAAGTTGAAGGTGTCCACTCATTTTCAAATAAATCCGTATCTGATACCCTATCAAAACTCTCTCTTGGTCGTGGCGTCTACTTAAAAGAAAGCAACGAAGAACTAACTGCTGACATCTACCTTTATCTTGAGTACGGTGTGAAAGTACCAAAAGTGGCTCTTGCTATTCAAAAAGCAGTCAAAGATGCTGTCCGAGATATGGCTGATGTGGAACTTGCTGCTGTTAACATCCATGTTGCAGGAATCGTTCCAGATAAAACACCAAAACCTGAGTTGAAAGATCTATTTAACGAGGACTTCCTCAATGACTAGTCCATTATTAGAATCTAGACGCGAACTTCGTAAATGCGCTTTTCAAGCCCTCATGAGCCTTGAATTCGGCACAGATATGGAAACAGCTTGTCACTTTGCATATACACATGACCGTGAAGATGAAGATGTGCAAATCCCTGCCTTTCTTCTGAACTTGGTTTCTGGTGTTCAAGCTCAAAAAGACGAGTTGGATAAACAAATCAACCAGCACCTCAAGTCAGGCTGGACAGTTGAACGATTGACCTTGGTCGAAAAAAACTTACTACGCTTGGGTATCTTTGAAATCACATCATTTGATACACCTCAGCTGGTAGCAGTCAATGAAGCTATTGAACTTGCTAAGAATTTTTCAGATCAAAAATCAGCCCGCTTTATCAACGGACTGCTTAGTCAATTTGTAACTGAAGAAAATGAATAATCGAAAAGGTGTTTGGTTTCCCAAGCACCTTTTACCTCGTCCTTGATACAGAGTAAGAACCACACAAAAACTAGAACTGACTGCCAGTTCTAGTTTTTATGTATTCTGAGGTATTAGTATTTTCTAAATCGTTGATAACGTTCTTCCAACAACGCTTCTAACGGTTTTTGTGAAAGTAGAGCTAGCTCCGTTTGGAGTTCTTTTTTAACATTCTTAATCAGTTCTTTGCTAGAAAGTCCTGCTTCAGAAATCACCTTGTCCACCACGTCCATTTCTAGCAGCTCGTGTGAAGTGATTTTCATCAGTTCAGCCGCTTCCATGGCACGAGTACCGTCCTTCCATAAAATGGAAGCAAAGCCTTCTGGACTGAGAATAGCATAGATAGAATTTTCCAGCATCCAGACACGGTCTGCGACTGCCAGAGCCAGAGCTCCACCTGAACCACCTTCACCGATAATAATAGCAATAATCGGAACTTTCAGGTCACTCATTTCCATGAGATTGCGAGCGATAGCTTCTCCTTGACCGCGTTCTTCCGCGCCGACACCAGGATAGGCACCTGCAGTATTAATAAAGGTCACAACTGGACGACCAAACTTTTCAGCCTGTTTCATCAACCGTAGAGCCTTGCGATAGCCTTCTGGATGCGGTTGGCCAAAATTCCGCTTGAGGTTATCTTGTAAACTCTTGCCTTTTTGGATACCAACCACTGTTACAGCTTGGTCCCCAAGCCAGCCAATACCACCAACAACTGCCCCATCATCACGAAAAGAACGGTCACCGTGTAATTGGATAAAGTCATCAAAAATGCCTGTCGCAAAGTCCAAGGTTGTCAAACGACTCTGCTCACGCGCTTCTCTGACTATTTTTGCAATATTCATCTAGGACACCCTCCATGCAATCTGACTAGGCTAGCAATCGTATCTGGTAAGTCTCTTCTTTTGACAATAGCATCCACAAAGCCATGTTCCAATAGGAATTCTGCCTTTTGGAAATCCTCAGGTAAGCTTTCACGAACCGTATTTTCAATCACACGACGCCCAGCAAAACCAACCAAACTTTGTGGTTCAGCTAGAATGATATCGCCTTCCATAGCGAAGGAAGCTGTTACACCACCTGTCGTTGGATCTGTCAAAATGGTCAGGTAAAAGAGGCCTGCATTTGAATGGCGTTTAACCGCTGCAGAAATCTTGGCCATCTGCATGAGACTCATGATCCCTTCCTGCATACGGGCGCCACCAGAGGCTGTGAAGAGAACAACTGGCAATTGTTCGACAGTCGCATACTCAAACAAACGAGTGATTTTTTCACCTACAACCGTACCCATAGAAGCCATGATAAAGTTGGAATCCATAATCCCAAGAGCCACAGTCTGACCTTTTATAAGAGCTGTTCCTGTCACAACGGCTTCATCCAGACCTGTTTTTTCACGCATAGTTGCTAGTTTCTTTTGATAACCAGGGAAATGCAAGGGATCCTTGCTTTCAATCCCTGTAAACAATTCCTTGAAGGTTCCCATATCAATCGTCAAAGCCAAGCGTTCTTGGGCAGAAATACGAAAGGTGTAGCTACAATGTGGACAGATACGCTCACTTCCCAGATCCTTCTGATAGATGGTATGCTTACAGCCTGGACACTGGGAGAATAATTCATCTGGAACCTCTGGCTTGGCTTGAGGTTTTTCCCTAACCGAACGATTGGGATTGATTCGAATATACTTATCTTTTTTACTAAATAGAGCCATTGATTCCCCTTTTCGGTTTAAACTCTTGAAGTCATTTTATTCTTTTTCTTGATACTTGGGTAAGAAGGTTTCCATCAAGAAGGAAGTATCGTAATCTCCAGCAATGACATTGCGATCTGAAATGAGGTCAAGCTGGAAATCTGCATTGGTCTGCACCCCTTCAATCTCTAATTCATAGAGAGCACGTTGCATTTTCATCAAGGCGTCAAAACGATTTTCGCCGTGTACGATGATTTTGGCAATCATACTATCATAATAAGGCGGAATGGTATAACCTGGATAAACTGCTGAATCCACGCGCAAGCCAACTCCACCACTTGGCAGATGGAGATTAGTAATCTTACCTGGACTTGGAGCAAAGTTAAAGGCTGGATTTTCTGCATTGATACGACACTCGATGGCATGACCGCGTAGGACAATATCTTCTTGCTTAACAGATAAAGGCTGACCTGCCGCAATGCGAATTTGTTCCTTAACGATATCCACGCCTGAAACAAACTCTGTTACAGGATGTTCTACTTGTACACGAGTATTCATTTCCATGAAATAGAAATTGCCACTGGCTTCATCAAGAAGAAACTCAATGGTCCCTGCATTCTCATAACCAACAGACTCTGCAGCTCGAACAGCAGCAGCACCAATTTCATGGCGTAGCGTTTTTCCGATTGCAATCGAAGGACTTTCTTCCAAAACCTTTTGATTATTCCGTTGAAGAGAACAATCCCGTTCCCCCAAGTGAATCACATGTCCGTGTTCATCTCCTAGGATTTGAACCTCGATGTGACGAGCTGGATAGATAACCCGTTCAATGTACATGGCACCATTGCCATAATTGGCCTTGGCTTCACTAGATGCTGTTTCAAAGGCTGAAACAAGGTCTTCTGGTTTTTCAACCTTACGAATCCCTTTACCACCTCCACCTGCTGAAGCCTTGAGCATAACAGGATAGCCAATTTTTTCAGCAACAATCAAAGCTTCCTCAGAGTTATGCACTTCTCCATCTGAACCTGGTATAACAGGAACACCAGCTTTGATCATCTGAGCGCGCGCATTGATTTTGTCTCCCATCATATCCATGACATGACCAGATGGGCCGATAAACTTAATCCCCACCTCTTCACACATGGTTGCAAATTTGGAATTTTCACTGAGAAAGCCAAAACCGGGGTGAATGGCTTCTGCTTCTGTCAAGACTGCAGCTGATAGAACCGCATTAATATTGAGATAAGACTCTGTTGCCTTACCAGGGCCGATACAAACTGCTTCATCTGCTAAAAGCGTATGAAGTGCTTCCTTATCAGCAGTTGAATAAACCGCCACCGTTGCGATCCCCAGTTCACGCGCCGCACGGATAATACGGACCGCAATTTCACCACGATTGGCAATTAAAATTTTTCGAAACATGGAGAACCTCCTTAGTTCCCTATTGCAAAGGTTAGAGTACCACTGGCTGCAAGCTTGCCATCCACTTCAGCCTTTGCTTCAACCACGGCAATGGTCCCACGACGTTTTACAAAAGTCGCTGTCATAACCAATTGGTCGCCTGGTACAACTTGCTTCTTGAATTTAACCTTGTCCATACCAGCATAAAAGACCAGTTTCCCTTTATTTTCAGGCTTAGACAACTCCAAGACACCAGCTGTTTGCGCCAAGGCTTCCATAATCAGAACACCTGGCATGACAGGGTATTGAGGAAAATGACCGTTAAAGAAGGGCTCATTGATGGTCACATTTTTGATGGCAACAATGGTGTCCTCACTCACTTCCAACACACGGTCCACTAGGAGCATAGGATAACGGTGGGGAAGGGCTTCTTTGATTCCTTGAATATCGATCATTTGATACGTACCAATCCTTTACCAAACTCAACCATTTCTTCGTTAGAAACGAGAATTTCCGTTACCACACCATCCTTAGGAGCTGGGATTTCATTCATGACTTTCATAGCTTCGATGATAACCAATGTTTGGCCTTTTTTAACACTATCACCAACTGAAACGAAGGCAGGTTTATCTGGACCAGCAGCCAAGTAAGCCACCCCAACAAGTGGGCTCTCTACAACATCTCCCTCAGCAGCCACACTTGTTTCAGCTGGAGCTGCAACTTCTTCTGCTACAGTCTCTACTGGAGCAGATGTAGGAGCTACTGGACTCGGTGTTGCTAGAACGGGTGCTGGAGCGACTTGAGCTGCAACTTCAGGTACAAGTCTAGCTTCATTCTTGCTAAACTGCAATTCATCCGTCCCGTTTTTATAAGAAAATTCTCTCAAACTTGACTGGTCAAATTGGGCCATCAAGTCTTTAATATCGTTTAAATTCATACTTATTTATTCTCCCAACGTTTGAAAGCAAGAACTGCATTGTGGCCACCAAAACCAAAAGTATTTGAAATAGCGTATGGAATTTCTTGATCCAAGCCTTGTCCATAAACGACATTGGCTTCGATATAATCTGATACTTCACTTGTTCCAGCTGTCATTGGTACAAAGTTATGACGCATAGCCTCGATTGTGACGATAGCTTCTACTGCACCTGCAGCACCCAGCAAATGTCCTGTGAAAGACTTAGTTGATGATACAGGTACTTCCTTACCAAGAACAGCCACGATCGCACCACTTTCTCCTTTTTCATTAGCAGGAGTTGACGTTCCGTGAGCATTGACATAGGATACTTGCTCTGGAGAAATCTCAGCTTCTTCCAAGGCTAGTTTGATGGCCTTGATAGCTCCCTGACCTTCTGGATGTGGTGAAGTCATGTGGTAGGCATCACAAGTATTTCCGTAACCAACCACTTCAGCAAGGATAGTAGCCCCACGTTTTTCAGCGTGTTCAAGGCTTTCAAGAACCAACATCCCAGAACCTTCACCCATGACAAAACCGTTACGGTCCTTATCAAATGGAATAGAAGCGCGAGCTGGATCTTCTGTAGTAGAGAGAGCTGTTAGGGCTTGGAAACCAGCAATAGCAAAAGGTGTGATAGAGGCTTCTGAACCACCTACCAACATAACGTCTTGGAAACCAAACTTAATGGAGCGGAAGGCATCCCCAATCGCGTCATTTGATGAAGCACAGGCAGTATTGATGGATTTACAAACACCATTTGCTCCAAAACGCATAGCAACATTTCCTGAAGCCATATTTGGCAGGGCTTTTGGAAGGGTCAATGGTTTCACACGTTTCGGTCCTTTTTCATTTAGGCGAAGCACTTGATCTTCAATTTCCTTGATTCCACCAATACCAGAGGCCACGATAACACCAAAACGATCCTTGTCAATAGCCTCTACATCAAGACCTGCATGATTAACAGCTTCTTGGGCCGCATACAAGGCGTACAAAGAATAGTTATCAAAACGATTGGTATCTTTTTTTACAAAGTATTTATCAAAAGGAAAATCTTGGATTTCTGCCGCATTATGCACATCAAAGTCACTATGATCAAATTTCGTAATTTGACCAATTCCGATTTTTCCAGTTGTCAAACTATTCCAAAATTCTTCTGGTGTATTTCCGATTGGAGATGTTACTCCATAACCTGTTACTACTACGCGATTTAGTTTCATCTTTTTTCACCTCTAGCTTTTGCTACATACTTAAGCCACCATCAATGGCAACCACTTGACCAGTTAGATAATCTTGGCCTGCTAAAAATACTGTTAAATCTGCAACCTGCTCTGCCTGCCCAAATTCTTTCATAGGAATTTGTGCCAGCATAGCATCTTTTACCTTGTCTGATAGAACAGCTGTCATATCGGACTCAATCATTCCAGGTGCAATAGCATTAGCCCTGATATTGCGATTAGCCACTTCACGCGCCACAGACTTGGTAAAACCAATCAAACCAGCCTTAGAAGCTGCATAGTTAGCTTGACCGATATTTCCCATCAAACCAACTACGCTAGACATATTAATGATAGCACCTTCTCTAGCTTTTATCATCGGTTTCAAGACTGATTGTGTCATGTTAAAGGCACCAGTTAAGTTAACCTTAAGCACTTTTTCAAAATCCGCTTCTGTCATCTTGAGCATCAGGGTATCTTGAGTAATTCCTGCATTGTTGACCAAAACATCTACTGAACCCAGCTCAGCAATAGCTTGATCAACCATACGCTTAGCGTCTGCAAAATCGGACACGTCTCCTGATATAGGAACCACCTTGACACCATAGTTTGAAAACTCGGCTAGCAAGTCCTCTGAGATTGTCCCACGACTGTTTAAGACAATATTGGCTCCTGTTTGAGCAAACTTATGGGCAATGGCAAGACCAATTCCACGACTCGAACCTGTAATAAAGATATTTTTATTTTTTAGTTGCATTCTTTTCTCCTGTTTCCTATTGTATTTATGGGAGAAGGGATTACTTGTTTTCTAGCAAGGCTTCCAAGCTAGCCTGATCTTCAACATTGGCTAGTTTAGCTGTCTTATCAATTTTTTTGACAAAGCCTGACAAGACTTTCCCCGGTCCAATCTCGATAAAGTTGGTTACGCCTGCTTCTTGCATAACCGCAATACTTTCATAGAAACGAACTGGCTCTTTGACCTGACGCGTCAAGAGTTGAGCAATGTCTTCTTTTTTCATAACTGCAGCTTCTGTATTGCCGACTAAGGGACAAGTGAAATCTGAAAAACTTACCTGAGCTAGAGTTTCAGCTAGTTTCTGGCTAGCAGGCTCAAGGAGAGCGGTATGAAAGGGACCTGACACCTTGAGAGGAATCAAGCGTTTGGCACCTGCTTCTTGCAAGAGTTCAACAGCTCGATCAACTGCAACCACTTCTCCACCAATCACGATTTGTGCAGGTGTATTATAGTTGGCTGGGGTAACTACTCCAAGTTCAGAAGCTTTTCGACAGACTTCTTCAATAACCTCTACTGGCGTATTGAGAACTGCTACCATCTTGCCAGAACCAGCAGGGGCCGCTTCTTCCATATAGGCTCCACGCTTAGCTACCAAGGCTACCACATCTTCAAAATCTAAGGCACCACTGGCTACCAAGGCAGAGTATTCTCCAAGGGACAAACCAGCAACCATATCAGGCTGATAGCCCTTTTCTTGCAATAAACGGTAAATAGCAACTGAAGTCGCTAAAATAGCTGGTTGCGTATAGCGGGTCTGATTGAGTTTTTCTTCTTCCGTATCAATAAGATAACGCAAATCATAACCGAGTACCTGACTCGCTTGATCAATCGTTTCTTTGACAATCGGATACTGATTATAGAGATCCCGTCCCATACCTAGATACTGGGCACCTTGACCAGCAAATAAAAAGGCTGTTTTAGTCATTTCTTACAACTCCTGCCCAACGAGAGGCTTCTTCTTGAATTTTCTTAGCTGCTCCGTAATACAAATCTTTTAGTATTTCTTCAACGGTTTCTTCTTTGGAAACAAGACCTGCAATCTGACCTGCCATGACAGAGCCTCCATCCACATCTCCGTGAACAACCGCTTTGGCTAGAGCACCTGCTCCCATTTGTTCAAAAATTTCCAAATCTGGATTTTCTTGTTTAAAGGCATCTTTCTCAGCTTTTTCAAAATCACGAGTCAACTGATTTTTAATCGCACGAACAGCATGTCCAAAGTGTTGAGCTGAAATCGTAGTATCAATATCTCTAGCTTTTAAAATTTTCGCCTTATAATTTGGATGGGCATTAGACTCTTTTGCAACGACAAAACGCGTTCCAACCTGAATAGCTTCTGCACCTAGCATAAAGCCAGCCGCAGCACCTTCACCATCCGCAATCCCTCCTGCAGCAATAACAGGAATAGATACAGCAGCAACAACCTGACGCACCAAGGTCATGGTAGTTAATTTACCGATATGCCCCCCAGCTTCCATTCCTTCTGCAATAACGGCATCCGCACCGATTTTTTCCATGCGTTTAGCTAGGGCAACACTTGGCACAACAGGAATAACCGTAATACCAGCTTCATGGAAACGTTCCATGTATTTGCTTGGATTTCCTGCGCCTGTTGTAACTACCTTAACCCCTTCCTCGATAACGAGGTCTACAATATCTTCCACAAAGGGAGACAAGAGCATGATGTTGACACCAAAGGGTTTATCAGTCAATGATTTGATTTTATCAATATTTGCCTTGACAACTTCTTTAGGGGCATTCCCCCCACCGATAATCCCTAGTCCTCCAGCCTTGGAAACAGCACCTGCCAAATCACCATCAGCAACCCAGGCCATTCCTCCTTGGAAAATAGGATAATCAATGTTCAATAATTCTGTAATACGTGTTTTCATAGCGCCTCCATCATTTCTTGCTTACGTAATAGTTCGATACCGTCATAATTTGACAATCAAACTATTGCCTAAACAAGAGGGAGCGGGTTTCCCTACTCCTTCTATCTTATATTCTGCTTATTTTGTTTGCTCTTCAACGTAGGCAACCAAGTCACCAACTGTTTTCAAGTCATCTTCTGCTTCGATTTGGATATCAAAAGCATCTTCAATTTCTGAGATTACTTGGAACAAGTCCAATGAATCTGCGTCCAAATCATCAAAAGTTGATTCAAGTGTTACTTCTGATGCGTCTTTTCCAAGTTCTTCAACGATAATTTCTTGTACTTTTTCAAATACTGCCATGATAGGACTCCTTTAAAATAAATAGTTTTTTATAACAATGTGTTCACCACATGATTACCTAAATTGTAAGAATGAGCGTGCCCCATGTCAAGCCTCCACCGAAGCCTGATAGTAGAACAGTCTGGCTACCATCTAAACGGATAAGACCTTGTTCTACACACTCTGAAAGTAAAATCGGGATACTGGCTGCACTGGTATTGCCATATTCCATCATATTGGCTGGAAGTTTAGCTCGATCTACACCGATTTTTTTAGCCATTTTATCCAAGATACGGTCATTAGCCTGATGAAGTAGCAGATAATCCAAGTTTGTCGCCTCTATAGGAGATTCATCAATAGTCTGCTTGATAGACTTGGCTACGTCCCGAATAGCAAAATCAAAGACTGCGCGCCCATCCATCTTCAAAAATGAATCTGCACTTTCTTGATCTGAAAATGGAGAATGTAAACCTGAATGTCCATAGGTCAGACACTCGCTGCGACTTCCATCGCTATTGAGACTCTCAGCCAAGAAATGCTCTTGCTCGCTAGCTTCTAACAAGACACCACCAGCACCATCTCCAAACAAAACAGCTGTTGATCGGTCTGACCAATCGACTGCTTTAGAGAGGGTTTCACTACCAATCACCAAGCCTTTTTGAAAGCGACCAGAAGCGATAAACTTTTCAGCAGTTGATAAGGCAAATACAAATCCACTGCAAGCCGCTGTTAGGTCAAAAGCAAAAGCTTTTTTTGCACCAATATTAGCTTGGACACGAGCAGCTGTAGAGGGCATCATCGAATCTGGAGTAATGGTAGCTAGGATAATAAAATCCAACTCCTCTCCTGTGATTCCAGCTTTTGCCATCAGTTTCTTAGCAACCTCTGTAGCCAAATCACTAGTAGATTCTGTTCTTGAAATATGCCTTTGTCGTATTCCCGTCCGACTTGAAATCCACTCATCATTGGTATCCATAATCTGAGCCAAATCATGATTTGTAACCACTTGCTCTGGCACATAATGAGCAACCTGGCTTATTTTTGCAAAAGCCATTATCTCAAATCCTCCAAAAATTGATAAAGATTAGTCAAACCTTTGCTCATAACCTCAATTTCTTGCTTACTCATACCATCAATGATTTTTTCAACCATGGCCTTGTGGAAGCGTTTATGTAGCCTATGAACCAAGCGACCTTTCTTTGTCAAATGCAGATGTACCACACGTCGATCATGTTCTGAACGAATGCGCTCAATGTAACCCTTGCGTTCGAGATTATTCAAACTAGTTGTAACTGTCCCAAGAGTCACCATCAACTCTTTTGACACTTGACTTGGTGTCACATCTGGAACTTTTCCAATCACATCAATCGTATGCATTTCTTTGATGGAGATATCCTTGAAACGACTACCCCTCAAGCTAACTTCCTCAATAACGAGGACATTGTTAAATATAGACGTTAAATATTCATTAATTCGTTGGTAGTCCAATCTTTCCTTCCCTCCTTTTCAAAAAAACTTTTAGAATCAAAACATTTGACAAAAGAATTATATCAAAGTTCAAAGAATGGTGCAAGTATTTTTTTATTTTCCTGTAAATTTAGGTCTTCTTCTTTCCGAATGAGCCCGAACTCCCTCTTTGAAATCCTCTGTTTGAGCTAAGGATTCCTGTAGGTTCAGTTCTAAAGTAGCGTAATTCTGCCAGTCTTTAAATTGGCTCTCCCAAACCAACTTCTTAATGGCAGCATAGGAATTAGCTGACCCGCGTCTCAATTTTTTAAGAAGTTGTTCTCTCGTCTTTTCAAGTTTATCAGCTTCAGAAACGCGGTAAACTAGCCCCCACTCTAGAGCTTTTTCTGCGTTCAAAGCCTCACCTGTCATAGCTAATTGAGCAGCACGCGTCACACCAATACTTCGACTCAAGAGATGAATTCCTCCTGCATCCGGAGCCAAACCAACTCCAACAAAAGCTTGGATAAATTTAGCCTTATCCGTTGCCAGACAGAAATCTGCAGCAACAGCCATATTCGCTGCGGCACCTGCAACAGCCCCATCAACCTCCATCAAGACAGGTTTAGCAATTTGCTTGATTTTATAAGAAATAGTATTGACCAATTCTGCGATTTTTGTCAATGATGGAATATCATCCTCATCGACTGCTCGCTTCATCTCAACCAAATCTCCCCCAACTGAAAAGACTTTGCCATTCGCGTTGATTAAGACAAAATGCACAGCCGGATCCTCTTCTGCCAAAGTCAGAGCTTCTAAAATCTCCTCACACATAGGAATATGAAAACCATTTGCGACCTCAGGACGATTCAAGGTAAGGATTGCCAAATCCTCTTCAAGCTGATAAATAATGTGTTCCATCAGGACTCCTTTTTATTTTATAAGCAGTTTAAATTATTTTATTTTCAAAGTATATCTTTTTTAAAATCAGAAAGCAAGAAAAAATCAACTGAAAGTGTCTCAGCCGATTATAAAGAATCGCTTTATCCTAGAAAGCATCTTATTTTCTTCATTGAAAAAAGGCTTTCTTTCTGCTATAATCGTATAAAATACTTACTTTAGGAGTTCTTATGAAGGTTGTTAAATTTGGAGGTAGCTCTCTTGCCTCTGCTAGTCAATTAGAAAAAGTTTTAAACATCGTCAAAAGCGATTCAGAGCGTCGTTTTGTTGTCGTTTCTGCGCCTGGTAAACGCAATGCTGAAGATACTAAGGTTACGGATGCCTTAATTAAATACTACCGCGACTATGTTGCTGGTAACGATATTAGTAAGAGTCAAAACTGGATTATCGACCGCTATGCTGCTATGGTTAGTGAATTAGGTCTTAAACCAACTGTGCTAGAAAAAATTTCTAAAAGCATTCGTGCCTTGGCCACTCTTCCTATTGATGAAAATGAATTTCTCTACGATACTTTCCTAGCAGCCGGTGAAAATAACAATGCTAAATTGATTGCTGCCTACTTTAATCAAAACGGGATCGATGCACGCTATGTTCACCCTAGAGAAGCTGGTATTGTGGTCACAAGTGAACCTGGTCACGCTCGCATCATTCCATCAAGTTATGACAAGATTGAAGAATTGACAAATACAAATGAAGTTCTTGTCATTCCTGGTTTCTTTGGAGTTACCAAGGAAAATCAAATCTGTACCTTCTCACGTGGAGGATCAGACATTACAGGTTCTATCATTGCTGCCGGTGTTAAGGCAGACCTCTATGAAAACTTTACGGATGTTGATGGTATCTTTGCAGCCCACCCAGGAATCATTCACCAACCACACTCTATCCCAGAGTTGACCTACCGTGAAATGCGTGAGTTGGCCTATGCAGGCTTCTCAGTCCTTCATGACGAAGCCCTTCTTCCCGCCTACCGTGGAAAAATTCCTCTGGTTATCAAGAATACCAACAACCCTGACCATCCAGGTACTCGTATCGTTCTAAAACACAGTAGTGACAAGTTCCCAGTAGTAGGAATTGCTGGTGACTCTGGTTTTGTCAGCATCAATATGTCGAAATACCTCATGAACCGTGAGGTTGGATTTGGACGCAAGGTTCTTCAAATCCTTGAAGATCTTAACATCGGTTGGGAACATATGCCAACAGGTATCGACGATCTTTCAATCATCCTCCGTTCTCGCGAACTAACTCCTATCAAGGAAGAAGAAATCCTTCGTCAGTTGGTTCAAAAGGCTGAAGTAGACCATGCAGAAATCGAGCACGACCTTTCAATCATTATGATTGTTGGAGAAAAGATGAAGAGCCATATCGGTGTCACTGCTACTGCGACACGCGCTTTATCTGAAAATAAGATCAACATCCAGATGATGTCTCAAGGTTCTAGTGAAGTTTCTATTATGTTTGTTGTCCATAAGGACCAAGAGAAAGCAGCTATTAAAGCCCTCTACAATGCCTTTTTCGGTGAAAGTAAGGAAGACTAAGCATGGCTCAATCACTTAACAAAACAGTGCTCCTCAATACGACAGGCACCTCCTACCTCTCTATAGCTGGGAAAGTTGGGAAATTTCTTGTCGGAGATCAGGCTCTGGAATTTTACCCAGATGTCAATGTTGAACAATTTATCCAGATTCCTTGGAGCCATATCAACCAAATTGGTGCTAATGTTACTGGTCGCAAAATCAGTCGCCACTTCGAAGTCTTTACAGACAAAGGAAAATTCCTCTTTGCATCAAAAGACTCAGGTGCCATTCTTAAAATTGCTCGCGAAAAACTGGGCAATGACAAGGTCGTCAAACTTCCGACCCTGATTCAAACCATTAGTCAAAAATTTAAAAATCTATTTGCAAAAAAGTAGAAACTTTAGTATAATCATAGCAACGGATAAGTAGGTTATCTTCTTCTTTCAGAAAGTCTGCGGATGCTGCGAGCAGATAGGAGGGATAGGTGAAATTCTACCGTTAGTAACAATTGCATACACAATCAAGTGCACTCCTGTGAAGTTGGATGGAACCGTGGCCCTGCCACTCCAACGCTTTGTCAGGTGTGCTTTTTTCATAAAGGAGTTCTTATGTTAGATATCAAACGTATTCGTACAGACTTTGATGCTGTCGCAGAAAAACTGGCTACACGTGGTGTAGATGCTGCTGTCTTAAACGAGATGAAAGAAATCGATGCTAAACGTCGTGATATTTTAGTCAAGGTTGAAACTCTCAAGGCTGAACGTAACACAGTTTCAGCTGAGATTGCCCAAGCTAAGCGCAATAAGGAAAATGCAGATGACAAGATTGCTGCCATGCAAACTCTATCTGCTGAAGTCAAAGCCTTGGATGCTGAATTGGCAGAAATCGATGCTAAATTGACAGAATTTACCACTACTCTTCCAAACATCCCTGCTGACAGCGTTCCTGTTGGAGCTGACGAAGATGACAATGTGGAAGTTCGCCGTTGGGGCACTCCACGCGAGTTCGATTTCGAGCCAAAAGCTCACTGGGATCTTGGCGAAGACCTTGGTATCCTTGATTGGGAACGTGGCGGTAAGGTAACAGGAGCTCGCTTCCTCTTCTATAAAGGTCTAGGCGCTCGTTTGGAACGTGCTATCTACAACTTTATGTTGGATGAACATGGAAAAGAAGGCTACACTGAAGTCATCACACCTTACATGGTTAACCATGACTCTATGTTTGGTACTGGTCAATATCCAAAATTCAAGGAAGATACTTTTGAATTGAGCGACAGCAATTACGTCCTTATTCCTACAGCTGAAGTTCCTCTGACAAACTACTACCGTGATGAAATCCTTGATGGTAAAGACCTGCCAATCTACTTCACTGCTATGAGTCCTTCATTCCGTTCTGAGGCTGGTTCAGCTGGTCGTGATACTCGTGGCTTGATTCGTTTGCACCAATTCCACAAGGTTGAAATGGTTAAATTTGCCAAGCCAGAAGAATCTTACGAAGAATTGGAAAAAATGACAGCCAACGCTGAAAACATTCTTCAAAAACTTAACCTTCCATACCGTGTCGTTGCTCTCTCTACAGGAGATATGGGCTTCTCAGCTGCGAAGACTTACGACTTGGAAGTGTGGATTCCAGCACAAAATACCTACCGTGAAATCTCAAGCTGTTCAAACACAGAAGATTTCCAAGCCCGTCGTGCCCAAATCCGTTACCGTGATGAAGCAGATGGCAAGGTGAAATTGCTCCATACCTTGAACGGTTCTGGACTTGCAGTTGGACGTACAGTGGCTGCTATTCTTGAAAACTACCAAAATGCAGATGGTTCTGTGACCATCCCAGAAGCACTTCGTCCATACATGGGTGGAGCTGAAGTTATCAAACCATAAAGAATAAGGTTTAGCTATTTCTAGCTAGACCTTTTTTCGTAACCAATTCAGATAAGCGCCTAATACAAAGACTAAAATAATTAAGCAAATAGCGGTTTCAGCCACTACCAAATAATCCAAAAATGGAAGTTTCATGATTCCCTGAGCCATCTTAAGCGAAGTAGCTGTGATAATGGTTGGGAAGGTGAGGGCTGAGAAGGCTGGTTGAAAGCCTTGTTTTAAAATATTGGGCAGGCGAGTTAAAACAAAGAAAAAGAAGGATTGAGAAGCCAAGATCATGACAATCAAGACCCAAGTTGGTAGACTCTCTCCTCCAACTCGAACCAGGGAAGCCAAGAGCAGAGAGAAAGGAGCACAGTAGATTCCTTCTTGACCAAGCAAGGCTAGTGGGAGTGGTTGTTTCTTTAAATCACTATAAATAAGGGGATAGAGATAGAAGGTAAGAAGAAAACCAAAAAGCAAGGTCACATAGGCAATTTCAATGATGCCTACAAGAGGATAGGTTAAGGCAGCCACTGCTATCCCCACATAGAGAACCGTCCAGCTTGGAGTCGCATGAACCCTCCGGCCTGGACATGCAAACTTGATGGTGAAACCAGCAATCAAGGCCAAATCCAAGATAAATGAAAACCACCAGAGCCCTTGCGCTACTAAAGGAAGATGAGAAAATACACGAAAGACATAGGTAGATAAAATCATCCCAGCCATGGGAAAGGTGGCCATTCCTGATAAAAGAGGGGGCTTGGTCAACTCTTGCTTGGTTTCCTTCCAATTAAAAAGATGCAAAATCAGAAAGTAAATCCATAAAACCAAACCTGATAAACTCAGTATATGTGACAGAACCGGCAACGTATCTAAAATAAGATTTCCAGCTCCTGCTAAACCTAGCAAACAACCAGAAAATACCAAGGGGAGTTTTTTCATCCTAACCTCCAATAATCATGTTAGTTTCAGTATAGCATAAAAGCGCTTAAATGAGGACTTAAAAAAACGAAGTCCGATTATTTCAGACTTCATTTTACTCAGATATGAATTAAGCATAGGGTTGCAATTCTGGGTTAATTGGTGTATTGGCTAGATTGTTGGCATAGTTACAGAGGCTTGCTAGGCTGACACCAAGAACCACATCCAAGGCATTTTGTTGGGTGTAGCCAGCTTCTAAAAATTCACCCAAGGCTTCATCTCCTACACGACCCTTGGTATTGATAACTGCCAAAGTAAACTTAGCCAGAGTGTCTAATTTAGGATCTGTTTCGATTGGAGTACGATTGCGAAGGGCTTGCAGAAGGTCATCATTCATCTGGATTTGTTTGATGGAAAAAGCTGTGTGACCTGCCACGCAGAAAGCACAACCATTAGTTACAGCTGCCGTGATTTGCACCACTTCACGCTCAACTGGTGTCAGGCTATTGCGACGGTTGATGGCTCCGACAGTTCTGTAGGCTTCTAAGGCGGTAGGTGCATTAGCCAAGAGACCGATTAGGTTGGGAATATAGCCATTGTTATCTTTTTCTACTGTTTCAAGAACTTCTTTCACTTCTGCTGGTGCTGATTCGACTGTATGAATTGTAAATGTTGTCATCATAAAACCTCTTTTCATGTTGTTGAAATCTAGTCTATCACAGATTCTATACCTTGTATAATATATATTTTAAATTGCATCGATAGAAATTTTTTATGAAAGCAAAAAATCACACGAGCTGTGTGATTTCATTATTTGTCAAAATACTTTTTAGTTTCAGCAATAACGACCGGCGACAAGACTAAGAGGGCAATCAAGTTTGGCAGAGCCATCAAGGCATTGACAATATCTGCGATAATCCAAACCATATCCAACTCGATAAATCCTCCTAGCAAGACCATGAGCACAAAGACCACACGGTAGAGCCAGATAAAGCGAACCCCAAAGAGAAACTCAAAACAACGTTCTCCGTAATAGTTCCATCCTAGAATCGTTGTAAAGGCAAAGAGCACAAGGAAGATTGTTAAGAGGGCAGGTCCAAAGTGTGAAAAGACTGTTGAGAAGGCTGACTGAGTCAAGGCAACCCCATTTAAATCGCCACTCCAAACACCAGTCACCAAGATGGTCAAACCAGTCAGAGTACAGATAATGAGGGTGTCAATAAAGGTTCCTGTCATGGAAATCAATCCTTGCTCTACCGGTTCATTTGTCTTAGCCGCAGCAGCTGCAATGGGAGCCGAACCCAGACCAGATTCGTTCGAGAACACACCTCGCGCTACACCATTTTGAATAGCCATTCGAATGCTAGCACCGGCAAATCCACCGACCGCAGCAACTGGACTAAAAGCCGATGTCAAGATTAAAGCGATTGTGGCAGGAATCTTCTCAATATTAAAGAAAATAACTGTAAGAGTTCCCAAAATATAGATGATGGCCATAAAAGGAACAACAGTAGTTGAAACCTTTGAAATGGATTTGAGTCCACCAAAGACTGCAATTGCTACAAATACAGACAAAACAAGAGCTGTGATTGCTGGCGAAATAGTTGTTGTATTCTGGATAGATTCTGTAATCGAGTTGACCTGGGTGAAGGTTCCGATCCCCAATAAAGCCACTAAGACACCTGCAAGGGCAAAGAAGATAGCAAGCGGACGCCACTTTTCTCCCATCCCTAGAAGGATATAGTGCATGGGACCTCCCGCTACTGCACCATGATCATCCTTGGTGCGGTATTTGATAGCTAGTAATCCTTCCGCATACTTGGTAGCCATCCCAAAGAAAGCAGCCATCCACATCCAAAAGAGGGCTCCTGGGCCACCGACCTTGATAGCCGTCGCCACCCCGATAATATTTCCCGTACCAACTGTCGCTGCTAGGGCTGTACACAAGGCCGCAAAGCTGGATACATCGCCATGCCCCTTGTCCTTAGTAAAAATAAGTTGGAAAGCCTTGGGCAGACGCAAAACCTGCAAGAGGCCTAGACGGGCAGTTAGGTAAATTCCTGTTCCGACCAATAAAATCAAAAGGGGGGGGCCCCAAGCAAAAGCATCGATTGATTTAAGCAATTCTAACATTTCCTTCTCCTATCTTTTCAACCCCAAAAGAAAGAGCACATGCAAGATACATGTACTCTGGAATGCTTAGATAAATGCTAAAAAGCGGTCTATCCTAGCTCTGTCCTTTTACCTGAGAGTTTGAGCAGTTGCCTGCCTTGCCCCTTCGGTGCCTTTACGGTCTCTCCAGAGTTCCGTCCATTTACAGTCATGAAAAATCAAACGATTCCCCACTTCTATTAAACTTCATTCGGTGTTGGTATTTAATTGATTCTTATTTTACAAAAAATGTTGGCTTTTGTCAATGTGTTTTAAAAAATTCTTATTTGACTTTGTAGAAGAAGGATTGAGCATTCCCATGTGCGTGGGGTGCTATTAATTATTAAATCAATCTGTGTCACTCTTATTCTACACGATATAAGAATTGCTCTGGATCACCATGTAGCGGAAATGAAGCATGGAAGATGATTCTATCTTTACTAATATCCGAAGCATCCGTGACCACCTTACCCATAGATGTCCCATCCGGTATTCTAACACCTGCTGGTACAAACTTAATAAAGACTCCAAAATCTTTGGCCGAATAGCGAGCTATCAACAAACCATTTACCAATTCTGGTTCTGTAAGGTCAACTTTAAATCCCTCTGGTTCTATCAACCCATCTTTACTAAAGACTAAGTCTTCTCCTCCGTGACCATTACTCCATCTTCCCTCAATACTCGAAAAATCACCATTTTTTATGGCATTAATATCCATTTTTTTAGAAGCAGTTTTGCTAATTGAAGATGATGTCTCTGCCGGACCCTTATCTGCACTTGCCCCTCCAGGAAGTTTATCTGAAACTGACTTCCAGCTTAAGGTCTCTAAAGAAATGGGCGAACCGACACCAAGATCTGCTAGCTCTTGAGCTTCCTTGGACTTCACCAAGAACTTGCCGTCCTCACTAAATTGATAGTGGGCATAAATGTGACTCGTTGCTGTACCAGCCCCACGATAAAGTAGAGAATTATCTGGCAAAATACCGACTGTCATTCTCTCACCAATCTGGTCTAAACGATTTTCTTGATTGGTCAGACGAATCACCTTTCCATCTTTCAAAGTACGAATATCAAGTAAACTCTTTTCACCACTCTTCATTTCAAGAGAAAGCAAGAGTTCATCTACTCCGTCGTTATTCAAATCTGTCTTGTGGTAAACCACATCTGTGTAGAAACCTTGAGAAGACTTCACTTGACTAGCCAGAGGATTGACCTCCATACCGGTCGGCAAGGTACCTTTAGTTACTTTTTCATAGTCATCGAGAACCTTGTTATATTGGCTGTAATCTATCTCTGGACTCGATGCAGATGTATCTGATGTTGAGTCAGATGGTGTTTCTGCGCTTTTGTTCCAAGGTAAATACTGACAGCCTCCTAGAACTAGTGTCAGTAAAAGCATTGTTGCTAATAAAAACTTTTTCATATTACTCCCTTATCTAAGAGAAAGGAACCAGCCTGTGCTAATTCCTTTCGCTATTTTTATTTTATCAAAATATTGCCTATAAACAAATTATTTCCCGTTTCAATTTATTATAGGCAACTCTAACAAGCTATCGTTCTATTTCACCCACTTACCTGAGCCATCTACTTGGTAGCCATCTGGGGTACTTTCGTTGACTGCCATCTTACCATCTGATTTGAGATAATAGTCACCTACCCATTTATTACGAGCATAGCTTCCTTCTGATGTTAGGTAATAGTAAGAGCTAAAGCTGCTATCATAGACCCATTCGCTCTTAGCCATTTTACCATTTGATTTGAGGTAATAGCTACCTACCCAAGTATTACGGGCATAACTTCCTTCTGATGTTAGGTAGTAATATGAACCATAGTTTTTATCATAAATCCACTCGCTCTTAGCCATGTAGCCACCTGATTTAAGATAGTAGTTACCTGACCAAGCATTTTGAACAAAGTTACCTGAAGCATTTAGGTAGAAATATGAATTGTACTGAACATCAAAAATCCATTGATTAACTACTTTAACACCAGATTTATAGTAAGAAGAACCTGACCAACCAGTCTGAGCTGAGTTAGAGTTAGTGGTTTGTTTTGGAGTTTCAGTAGCTGTTGGTTTTTCCGTTTCTTTAGGAGTTGAAGAGTCTAGAGGATTGACATATTTTCCATCTTTAACGGTAAATATTACTGATTTACCACTAAACTTATGCAAGGTATCTCCTTCTTTACTTTCTCCATGAAATTGTAAGTAATATTCACCATCTGGAACATTTGCAAAATTAGTCCAATCTTGCTTTGTAATCGGAACAGATGATTTATCAAATCCTTGATTGAAAGTATCTTTTCTAGGGATTTGACCTGTCTTTGCATTTACAA
Source organism: Streptococcus mitis (assembly GCF_000960025.1). GTDB lineage: Bacteria > Bacillota > Bacilli > Lactobacillales > Streptococcaceae > Streptococcus > Streptococcus mitis_DH. Next base: position 159,799 of record NZ_JYGQ01000004.1, read on the forward strand.
TATCTGCATATATATATACAGAATATTTTACAGGTACATTTTCAACAGTCATATCTACATAGATACTTTTATTTTCTGAACCTGGTGTAATCTTAGATTTTACCTCATGATTCTCGATACGAGTAATTTCCGCATGCACTGTTTTCACTGAAAAAGGGAGAACTCCTGCTGTGTCAATATTTGACAATACTCCGACTGTTGAAAGTGCCAAAGCACATACTAATAATTTCTTTTTGTTCATGTTTTTAATTTCCTTTATTTTTAATCTTTATTTGTTTAAAGTGCAACATTTATCTATCCGACAAAACGATGATTCTTTACACGAAAGACAACTGATTGTCCATCGTATACCTTACCATCTTGTCCTTTTCCTTTGATAACAAAGCGATAACTGCCATCTGGAGTGGCACTAAAGAAGTGACGAGTTTGAAAGGCACGTAGACTTAGATTATATGTCACAGTAAACTGAGTTTGTGTAGAAACTGAACCTGTATTTGCATCAACTAAGGCAAAATCATAGTCTACTTTATAAGATGAAGATGGAGTACTAGGTAGAGCGATATCGATATAAGTCATAGCATCATTGACATGGTAAAGGCTTATGCCTAATGATGTTGCTTGTGAACTGCTAGCTGTAGAAGTCGTTCCCTGAGAGCGATTCCACTTGCCTGAGCCATCAACTTGATAACCATCTGGGGTACGTTCATTCACTGCCATCTTACCGTTTGACTTGAGATAATAGTCGCCTACCCAAGTATTACGAGCATAGCTACCTTCTGATGTTAAGTAATAGTAAGAACTGTAGTTATTGTCATAAATCCACTCACCTTTAGCCATCTTACCATTTGACTTCAAATAATAGTTACCTGACCAAGTGTTGCGAGCATAACTACCTTCTGATGTCAAATAGTAATAGGATTTGTAGTTGTTATCATAGATCCATTCACCTTTAGCCATCTTACCATTTGACTTGAGATAATAGTTGCCCACCCAAGTATTGCGGGCATAGTAGCCATCTGAGGTTAAGTAATAATAAGCTCCATAGTTCTTATCATAGATCCACTCCTTCTTAGCCATGTAGCCACCTGACTTAAGATAGTAATCACCTTCCCATGCATTTTGAACATAATTACCTGAAGCATCTAGGTAGAAGTAGGAATTATAGTTCTTATCGAAAATCCACTTACTGGTAACTTTAGTACCATTTTGGTAGTAGGACGAACCCGACCAGCCATCTTTTTGACTTGTTGTTGATTGGTTAGAAGTCTTTGGAATTGAGGCAGCTGTTGTTTTACCAGTCAGCTTCTTAACAGCATCTTTAAACTCTTCTACAGTCCCCTTCCACTCTATGTAATTTGCACCAGATTTATTCTCATTAGCTATATAGTTGCGATCAGATTCTTCGAAATAAGATAATTCTGGAGTAGTTTTTGTAGCAGAAATAATAGGACGATTAGCTGTACCTCTCCAATTTTTAAATACTTCTGAACCCTTCGGAACAAGAATATAGTATTTTGCAGATGGATTAATCGTCTGGGTGTCAGCCTGCACCGTTTGTGCTGAAAAAGGTAGAACTCCTGCTGTGTCTACAAGAGAGACAAGACCAAATGTTGCAGCCGCTAGGCTGGTTACTAAAACTGTTTTTGACTTCATTATCAAAAAACCTCCTTTAAATTTTTATTATTTACGCTTACAGTAAGGGATGGACTCTACTATATTTATGAAAAGAGTATCTGTGCTTATACTTTATTTGATTAGCAAATGAAATTTTTATGAAAAAAGTATACTTAATCTTTTTCCTAGTTATTAGACTAAAGACTTTCTATTTTATCATTTCCACCTACTCGTCAAATATGCCTTTTCTCCTATTGTCCAGTTCTGATCATAAGGATCTACTGACCATTTTGTTGCCAGTAAAAAAAATGGAAACTTACTGTAACCAATTTGAGCTTCTACTAGATCGGTGGTCGTATTATACCTTCTATCTCGTTTCCACTTACCAATTTTTTGACTTCTATTCCTATTCCAGATAAAAAGTTCCTCTGGAAGTGCATAAATTCTACCATCATGAGAACTCCCTTTCATTACAGGATAAAGGTACTGATGCAACTGATATTCACATCGCTTATTTAAGAGCCAATATCCTAGAATCATATAGAAGGGATTTATCTTTTCAAGAGATAAGATAATTGGTAAAGGTAAAGCATTACTCACATCCACTGGTTTTGTAAGATACATTAACCATAACAATAATGATGAAAAATAAACTATAAATGTATGTAGTGGTATTCTATTCAAAACAATCATATATAATTTGTAATTCTTTATCTGTATCAAACAACGTCTTACATTAATACTGCCCACAATTATTTTATATAGAAAAATCACACAGAAGATAGGTAAAAAAATATATACAAAAATTAAGAAAGATGTTAAAACGATAAACTCAGCTATTCCAATAACAGCTGGATATTGAACTTTATATGTTTCAAAATCCTTTAATACAATGAACCATGGAGCGATAAAATACAAGCACGAGAATATTAGTAAAGCAATTTTTAAATAGAAAATATTCAAGAATTGACTTAATTTTAAAATGTTTGTTCTCATATAAATTCCAGCTCTCCTATCCATCCAATTTATCATTTCTTAAAACCATGACAATCTTAAAGCAGAATCCCCCCTATATTTGTTTAATAATTTGTAGGTATATATTAATCTGAACTTATTAAAATAATTTCTAATACTTCCTTCTACTTCCTTAGAAATATTTTACTGGATTGTATAAGTTCTAGTAAATTCAATTCGGCTCATATTATTCTTGAAATATAACTCATATAAAAAATCTATAACATCAAATCCTTTATTGTTTTTACATGATTTAGCGTTTCAAAAGCAAATTAAATGTCTGCCGAATCATCTGTCCACCAATTGTATCCCTAAACTTATCTTCCCTAGATAACTCATCTAACATCTCTTCTAGACTAACAGCCTTAATATGGCCTGGCCAAAAGACATTATCCAATCTACCTGCACCCTTATAGGTAGGCATCAAGACAACACGTGTTTCCAAGCGATAATATTTTAATAAATTTGCAAATTTATGGAAAAAGCTTTCTTCTGCATAAGACATGTTAGGGGACATTTTTTTAGGTCTGCCTATTTGAGCTCCTGTAGCACTGTCTATAGTGTACAATAAACCATCCGCTTCTCTATAAATCACATTTCCTGAAGCATAAAATTTTAAATCTACTAACCAAATCGTAGATCCAGAAACAATAACACAATCAATATCTGCATCTACCCTTTCATCTTCTAAATTGAGATTGTGAACAGACCAAAAGGTAACTAGTTTTTCTAAAAGCCCCTTTTTTTGTAATGCTTTAGCAAAATTGATTTCACCCTCTTGACCAAGATTAACTGCAGATTCATCGAATCCTGATTTATTCAATCCTTTTCCAGGTTCTCCAAACATCAATTCATGCTGATAAAGTTGATAATTCTTAAGCTTTTGTGGCTCAAATCCTGTCATTTTACCATTATGAGTTGCCTTGGAAATACTGGGAAGTTCACTATGTTTAGGTGTAGAAGGAGTAGGTGGTTCTGGAGAAACCTTAGCATTCTGTCTTCTGCCCCAAAGAAATCCTAATATAAAATATAGTATATTTCTGCGATGCTTAAAAAAGCGCAACAATTTCTCCACCTCCTAAAAAAATACCTTATTTAGCAATAGTCACTTTACTTGGTCTAAGAACCCTATTATTTAACAAATATCCTTTTTGCAATACTTCAACAATATTATTTTCACTTTGTTCATCAGTAGCTGCTACTGTATTAACAACCTCGTGCATACTGGGGTCAATCATACCACTATTATCAATAACTTGTAATCCATTCAATGAAAGAATTTGCAGCAGTTCTTCAGCAATTGAAGTAAGCAAATCTGATTTTTCTTCAGATGATTCAATACGATCAATAACTTGAAGAATCTGTTTCATAAATGGAGCAAATTTCTCACCCTTATCTAAATCCTGTCTATAGATTAAATACTGCTTCAGTTCTTCAATCAGACTATTTTTTGCTTTATCTTCTAATAAACGGCGTGTAATTAAAGATTCAATATCTTCAACTTTATCTACGATATACGAAACTTTTTCATGCAATACTTCTTCACTCATAAAAACTTTATCCTTTCTTTCTTCTATTTATTTGCCATCCTTTAGGGTAATTGTAATACAAGACAATATTTGATAACAATGCCAAACTTAATGCGTTACTAATCCAAAAGCTATTTACAAACTTATCAAAGAAACCACTCAAAAACCAATTGGCTGCAAAAACTAAGATGAACATGAGACATCCCATACCTTGTGAATGGCGTGTTGTGGCATAATTGATATAATTTTTATTTTCAATAAATTCATTGTAAAAATCATTATCTATAATTTTATTTTCAATCCCTAAACTTTGTGCCTTGGCCAAGTAAGCTTCTGCAATTCGAACACGCGCCTTATTATCTAAAACTGCTTCATTCTCATATTTTGTTCGATCAATATATTTTCTAAAGAAAGCCTCAACGTCTGTATCAGGTGCTTTTTTCATACGCTCTATCGTGATATCTAATAGTAACTTAAAATATACTTGCTGGAAATCTTTATTGTTACCATAGCGTTCGTTTAAGGTATCTAAATAATTCTCACACTCATCTTCAGATTTCAAAAATAGAATACCTGCATAATGTAGTTTATGCTCTAGTGAATCTGAAACATCTACTAATTTTCTTGCAAAATTATAGGCTTCCTCATTATCTCCAATTTCTCTATAAGAGCATGATAAAAGGTAATAAATATATTCTTCATTATTTTTATTTTCTTCTAAATAATGATCGTACAGATATCGAACATCTTTTACTGCCTGTTTATACTGATCAAATAAAAATAGTGATCTCCCCTTTTTCAAAAGATAAAAGGAATTATTAGATAGTTCAAAAGCTTCCTGATAATACTGAATTGCAAACTTTTGCTGATTCTTTTCACAATAAACATCACCTAACAAAGATAAGATATCTGCGTTTTTAGGTCTCAATCTATTAGCTTCACTAATAGCTAATTCTGCATCTGATAACTTTCTATCTTCAAGGCTAATCATAGCCTTGAAATACCAAACATCTGCATCATTTCGATTTATTTTTAAGGCTTCTTCAATGTAGGAATAAGCTAATGATTTCTTTCCTGAATAGAAGGCCTGTCTAGCTGAATCAAGATAGCTTGAATTTGAATGATTAGTTGGAGTCGAATCAGGGACTCCTTCAGAACTTTGTTTAGAATTTTCTAATTCCCTATCATATTTTTGTCTGGTTTCTTCACTTTCAAATACTTTTTCTGCCTGTGCAATGACTTCCATCTTTCTCTCAGCCATTGATCTTTGATCAATATTTGGTGAACCTGTCAACTGGCGATAGCGTCTTCTATTTGACTTGATACTTTTCTTGACATCATCTAATGAACTTGTTTCTGAAATCCCTAACTCTTCATAATAGTTTATGACCGACATTGTGTTCCTCCCCTAATCAATAGTTAAATCTTTTATTTTACGACTAGCTACTTCTACAGCACTTTTATCGAGATTTGCTTGTCTCTCTACTTCAAAAGTCCCTAATAAGTGATTATCCGAATCATGTACCTCTACAAAAACTGTTTGATCGACATCATAATGATAAGTTACCTTCAAAACCGTTCCTGCTGGCCAGTCACCTGGTAATTTAATGGTACTCTCTCCTATAACCGTAACAAATTGCGGATCCTCGTCATCCCCTTGAGTAACCTCTACTAACACATTTTGTTGATTATCAACAACTGTTGAAAAATACTCAGAGTACTTGTTTGGTACCTTGGAATTTTTAGGAATAATAATTGTATTTCTTTTCACACCATTCGAAAGAGCCAGAGTTCCCAAGGCTTGAGAAGTAACATCCGAAACAACTAACTTTTCTGCTAATCCACGAACTGTTTCACTAACATCTGCACTTTCTGATTTATTAGCGATTTCCAATGCTGCCTGAATAGCTGCTCCTTGTGCTACAGCTTCATCTGGATTAATAGAATATACAATCTTCTTCCCAATTTTCTCTTCCAATTTTCTTTGTACCATTGGCATTCGAGTTGAACCACCTATTAATAGTACTTGGTCAATTTCATCCCATGACATTCCAGATTCTTCAACAACATCATCTAACAGCTCCTCTGTACGATTCATTAGACTTTTTGTTGCTTCTTCAAATTCTACACGTGTTATAGGAATTTTATAACTTTTTCCTTTATAGTCGAGAAAGACATTTGTTTTTTCTACAGTTGTTAGTCCTCTCTTTGTATTCTCTGATTTTTCACGAAGTAAGGCAGTAAAATGTTCATCCGTATAAATATCCTCTGCTCCCTGTTCTTCCATCTTTTCAGCAATAATCATTGATAAGGCGTTATCAAAATCAAACCCTCCTAGATTACGATCTCCATCGGTGGCAATAACATCAAACTCGCCATCTTTTATTTTCATTAATGTGACGTCAAAAGTTCCACCACCTAAATCGTATACCAATACTGTCTCATTTTTTTCTGCTGATATACCATATGCAAGTGCAGCGGCTGTCGGTTCATTTAAAACTCGTAAAACATTGAGTCCAGCAATTTCTCCAGCATGTTTCGTTGCTGTTCTACGAGCATCATCAAAATAAGCTGGAACAGTTATTACAACATCCTCTACCTTGTCACCAAGTGCATTTTCTGCTCCTTCTTTTAATCTTTTTAAAATGATTGCTGAAATTTCCTCTGCTGTATAAACAGTATCACTAGGAGAATCAAACTTCCAGTTTGGATTTCCCATCTGTCTTTTGACATACTGTACAACTGCTTCAGGACGACTTGCTGCCAAATTTTTAGCTTGAATACCAACAAGTGGTTCATCTTTCCCATCAAAATCCTGAAAGAATACAACAGATGGAGTTAAATTTTCACCATCTTGATTCAATAAAATTTGTGGTTGTCCAGTCTCTGATAATACAGATACTGCTGAATAAGTCGTTCCTAAATCAATTCCAATTGCTTTACTCATATTTCACTCCTAATCATTATTTGATTTAAACTGTGTTAGTATTTCTGTTAAAAACTCACAGTATTTTAATTCTGCATCAATCTTGCTCTGATTTTTCCCCAAAGTTCTAAGACTGCTAACTGTTAAATTACTAAGTTGAGCTCCTAATTTCTGACCCAATGACAAATCCGATTCTCTAATTGCTTCCCTGAATCTTTTATTATCTTCTGATATGTAGTATTTTTTTAATTGTTTACTCTCACCTAAAGTATCTATAGTCAGAAGCTGTACTGATCCTTGGTTTTTTAAACGAAAACAAAACTTTACATAGTCTTTCTGGTGATTTGGGTGTGAAATAACTAGACATTCTTCAATCTCTTTATTAAACAAACCACCGAGTTTTATTTGTTCTTCATCAATTTTACAAGGAAGATCAAACTCTTTTGCTTTTTCAACAATTTTCGTCTTACAATATTCTAAATCTAATCTAGGATTATTCTCATCGGAATAATATCTCCATTCATCTATATAACTTTCCAATTCTTTGTATTTAATCATCAACAATCTCCTTTTAAATCTTATTGTTTACGGTTACAGTATAGCATGTGATTTACCTTATTTGCGAAAAGCGTATTTATATTTACCTTTATTGAACAATTACCCCCCCCCCCCCCCGAAAAAGCGTAACTATAATTACTTTTTTCTTAAAATTACCTTAAAAACTGGTAGAATTATGATAGAATGAAAAAAAGGACTCGAGGAGATTTAGGATGCAAGATGAAAGTGTTTATGGATTAGTCTATAAGGCTATTCGTGAGGAAAGAGGGTTTACTCAGAAGGAAGCTGCTGGTACAACGGTGACTCCTCACTTTTTACGTCAGTTTGAGCAAGGGAAATCTCGAATAACCATTCAAAAATTTGAAGAGATTCTTTCTAATATTGGAATTGATAAGGAGACCTTCGATAGTCTCAAAACGCAGATGTTTCCAACTGAATTTCATAAATTACAGGCTCAAGTTGCTGATTTGGCCTATAAGCGTGAATTTAAAAAGATCATTAGCTTGATTAATCAGCCCTTGGAAAATCCTGGAATCGCTGAACACTATGTGATTGCCAATCGTGTAGTCAATAAATTTGCTATCGCAAACATCATCGGCGATTCTTTTCTGACTCCAAAAGATTATCAAGAACTAGAATATATCAAGAACTATCTCAGTGAATTAGACGATTGGAATAAAATTGAGGTGAATATCTTTTCATCTATCCTGCCTCACTTTTCAATCGAATTTTTAGATTACAGGCTCTACCACTTATTAGATACTCTAAAAAAACAGACTGAATACCATTCAATCCGTACTGCTGACTACTATATTGCCTGCTTAAGAACTGCTATCAAACATTACTCTGTTAATGGCTACTATGATAAAGCTGAAAATTTAGCTCTTAAGACTCTGGAAGTGATTAATACTTTCCCTCTACTGAGTACCAAGATGACAGAGATGATTAGCATTTCCATGGAACGGGCTAATAATTTTCTCAGAAAAGACGATGTCAGAGGTCTAGAACTTGCTAAGCATATCTTTGCCAGTCTTGATAACTTTGAAAAAATCTATCCAAATCAACTTCTGACTCGAATGAGAGAGGATTTCTTTGTTACTGTCACACAACTCAATCACACTGGCCAGCCTTTAGATATCTAATTTAGAAATCAAAAAAGCTTGAGGAATCATCTATATTCCTCAGGCTTTTCTTATCCTTTAAAAGTGACAATAGTTGCACCACTCCCTCCAGCATTTTGTGGGGCATAGCCGAAACTCTTGACATGCTTGTTTCTTTGTAGGTATTTGGTGACACCTTCACGGATGACACCTGTTCCGATACCATGGATAATATCAACTTGAGCCATATTATTAAGCAAGGCTTGGTCGATAAAGGAATCTAGCTCATTCATGGCCTCTTCATAACGTTTGCCTCGAAGGTCCAGTCTGGCTTGTGGGCCACGACCCGAAGTTCGTTTCACGACATTGACCTGTTTCTTCTTGACTTGCTTTTCTTGCTGGGCTTGAACAAGGTCAAATTCTTTCTCTTCTAAGGTCATCTTAATCAAGCCAACTTGAGCTTCCCAGCGGCCATCTTTGAGTTGACTGGTCAAGGTACCACGCTGTCCATAACTGAGAACAACGATATCATCTCCCACCTTTGGAGCACGGTTTTTCTTGGCCTTTTGAAGGACCTTGTTTTTAGACAAGTCCACTTTTTCAGGAGCCAATTTTTTCAACTTGGCCTTGGCTTCAATAATTTCGTGAGGCTTGAGTTGAGATTTACTATGGAGATTCTTGAGAATCTGGTCACTCTCACTGAGGGCCATATCAACAATCTCGGCAGCCTGTTCACGCGCCTTGTTAAGCTCGGTTTCCTTTTCACGATTAAGCTCATTGTAGAGTTTTTTGAGAGCACGATTCATCTTGAGATTTTCTTGCTCCACCTCACGGATATTGTCCAAGCGTTTGCGACTCTCTAGCGTCTGCTCTTCCAGTTGCTCAATGATGCGGTTGACATCATTATCCTGATCAACCTGTTGGCTGGCATCTCCTACGATGACATCTGACAAGCCCAGACGTTTGGCAATTTCAAAGGCATTGCTTCGGCCAGGAACGCCCTGCATAAAGCGATAGGTCGGGCGAAGAGTCGCAGTATCAAACTCCATGCTGGCATTTTGCACAAAGGCTGTCTCAATACCATAGGCCTTGAGCTCCGGATAGTGGGTGGTCGCCATGGTCTTGACTTGACGTAGGCGAAGGTCCTCTAGAATAGCCATGGCAAGAGCAGCTCCTTCTTGAGGGTCTGTACCAGCTCCCAACTCATCCAAGAGTAAAAGTGAATGTTGGTTAACCTTGCCAAGAATATCCACGATATTGGTCATGTGGCTAGAGAAGGTAGACAAACTCTGCTCAATAGATTGCTCATCGCCAATATCGGCAAATATTTCTTCAAAAATACCAACACGACTTCCCTTGTCTGCTAAAATAGGCAAACCGGACTGGGCCATAACCTGCGTCAAGCCCAGAGTTTTAAGCATGATGGTCTTACCACCAGTATTAGGACCTGTAATGACAATGGCTGTTAAATCTTGGCCAAAATGGACATCATTTGCAACGGCATTTTTGACCAAAGGATGGCAGACATGGAGCAGTTGAATTTCTTGATTTTCTGACAGCCGAGGAACGACTGCTTGCCTTTCTTGGATAAAGCGTACCTTGGCACGAATCAAGTCTAGATGGCCGATAATCCAAGCGTCATTAGCGATCTCAGCCGCATGAGGGCGAACACGCTCAGAAATTTCTTGGAGAATGCGAAGCATTTCATAGCGCTCATCTGCTCGTAAACTAGCAATTTCTTCGCTCAGTTTGATCACCTCACGAGGTTCGATATAGACGGTGTTTCCGCTGGCAGAAATATCATGAACAACACCTGCAATCTTATTACGGTAAGTGTTTTTGACAGGTAGAACCTGACGGCCATTTCTGCTGGCAATAATCCCTTCTGTCAACATCTGCGCCTTTTGCTTGAGCAGGTCCTGTAAAACATCGCGAACTTGACTCTCGCTATCATGGATTTTTCGACGAATTCGCGCCAATTCTTCACTGGCAAAATTTTCAATGAAACCTGCATCATTAAAGGCTTGGAGATTTCCTTGTAATTGCGGAAAATCATGTAATTTCTCAAACCAAAGGGCTAATTCTTCCAAGCTGACATTTTCCAGATTGGCATAAAAACTTTGCAGTTCTCGGCTGGCAAGAAGTACGCGCTTCAAGAGTAAGAACTCCTCGATATTGAGGTCTGCCCCCATCTCCAAACGCTTGCAGACTCCTGCAATTTCCTTAGTTGCGAGAATAGTAAAATGCGGTTGCTCGACGAAAAGAGCCTGCATTTCCTTCATCTCAGCAAAAGCCTGTTTGATTTTATCTGCTTTGGCAGTCGGAGCCAGCTGTCTCAATTGCTCCAAGCCCTGCTCGGTCAACAAATGGGGTTCAAACAAAGCCTTGACCTTATTGAACTCTAATGTTTCTAATATTTTCTTATTCATCTTTATTTCCTTGTCTTTGAATGTCTAGGTGTATTATACTCAATGAAAATCAAAGAGCAAACTAGTAAGCTAGCCGCAGATTGCTAAAACAGTGTTTTGAGGTTGCAGATGGAAGCTGACGTGGTTTGAAGAGATTTTCGAAGAGTATTAGCTTTTTACATTCTGATAGATTCGAGTCAAATCTGTAAACAAAGGGCTAGGAAAACTCCTGCCCTTTTTATCCGATTAAATTTGTCACCCAGATTTGTTTGAGCCAACTGGTTGTTACCGGTATGCTCTGGATGATATGTTTTGCGACGATACTCTTTTCAAGAGAATTTTGTATAGCTGCCATGGGGATGGTCGCCAAGATAGTCAAGGCCATTTGCAAGACAAATAAGGTCACCAACATGGACAAGATACCTGCTGAAACTTGGAACAACTTGCCACCCAGTTTTTTACTAGGAATCAAGTGTAACAAGAGACCAAGTAAACGACCGATGCTATAGACAATCCCAAATACAAGCAAGTAGCCGATACCTGCATAAAAGACCTTATCCAATTGAAAGAGTTGATCCGATGGGAAAAAGAAAGTTCCCTGACCTTCCTGCGGATTTGCATAAGGGAGCAATAAATGGAACTGCTCTCCAAGCCCCTTATAAAACTGGCCAGCCATAAAAGCCGATGCCATGGCTGAAATCAGGTAATAAACCTGTAAGAGCAGGCCTCTCCGATAGCCGATATAAAATCCCCAAGCCAAGACCAATAGAAGAAGGAGTGAAATCATAAGGAGTCCTCAATCTTGCTCTGTTCTTGCTTACAAGTCACGAGCTTGTGACGGAGTTCTTCTAATTCTTGCTCCTTATCGTCAAATTCAATCTCACGGCTGAGCTGAGTTGATAAACAGTTGACTGCCAACAAAAGAGCGATTGTTTCATCGTCTGCACTAGGCATTTGTTCTTTAATTGCTTGGTATTTTTCTGTCGCAACCTTAGCGATTTCCTCCATAAAGAGGTTATCATGTTCGCTTGTCAAGGTTAATGATTTTTTCCCGAATGTAAATTTGAATCGATTTAGATTTGCCATAAAATTCACCTCACGATATTATACCAAAATTCGCTAATTTTGTCAGTTTTTACAAATTTGCCTGCTTTTATGGTACAATAGAAACTATGGCAAGTATAACACTCACACCAAGCGAAAAGGAGATTCAGGCTTTTCTTGAACACTATCAAACCAGTCTGGCTCCCAGCAAGAATCCCTATATCCGCTACTTTTTGAGACTACCTCAAGCAACGGTTTCTATCTATACTTCTGGAAAGGTCTTGCTTCAGGGTGAAGGAGCTGAGAAATACGCCAGTTTCTTTGGCTATCAAGTTGTAGAGGAAAACAGCGGACAAAATTTCCCTTTGATTGGGACGGATGAGGTTGGAAATGGTTCCTACTTTGGTGGGCTTGCAGTTGTGGCTTCCTTTGTCACACCTGACCAGCATGCCTTCTTGCGAAAACTCGGTGTGGGGGATTCTAAAACTCTGACCGATCAAAAGATCCGTCAGATTGCCCCTATCCTCAAAGAAAAAATCCAGCACCAGGCACTGCTTCTCTCACCAAGCAAGTACAACGAGGTCATCGGAGACCGCTACAACGCTGTTTCGGTTAAGGTAGCCCTCCATAATCAGGCTATCTATCTCCTCCTTCAAAAAGGCGTTCAACCTGAGAAAATTGTGATTGATGCCTTTACCAGTGCTAAAAATTATGACAAGTACTTGGCGCAAGAGACCAATCGTTTCAGTAATCCTATCAGCTTAGAAGAAAAGGCTGAGGGCAAATACTTGGCTGTCGCAGTTTCTTCTATCATTGCGCGTGATCTCTTTCTGGAAAATCTTGAAAATCTGGGACGAGAACTGGGCTATCAACTTCCAAGTGGAGCTGGAACGGCTTCTGATAAGGTGGCTAGCCAGATTTTACAAGCCTATGGTATGCAGGGACTCAATTTCTGCGCCAAACTGCACTTTAAAAATACTGAAAAAGCGAAAAAATGCTTAGAAAGGTAAGTTATGAATTCATTTAAAAATTTCCTAAAAGAGTGGGGATTGTTCCTCCTGATTCTGTCATTACTAGCTTTGAGCCGTATCTTTTTTTGGAGCAATGTCCGCGTAGAAGGACATTCCATGGATCCTACCCTAGCGGATGGTGAAATCCTCTTTGTCGTTAAGCATCTCCCTATTGACCGTTTTGATATCGTGGTGGCCCATGAGGAAGATGGCAATAAGGACATTGTCAAGCGTGTCATCGGAATGCCTGGCGACACCATCCGTTACGAAAACGATAAACTTTACATCAATGACAAAGAGACAGATGAACCTTACCTAGCTGATTACATCAAACGCTTTAAGGATGACAAACTCCAAAGCACTTACTCAGGCAAGGGCTTTGAAGGAAATAAAGGAACTTTCTTTAGAAGTATCGCTCAAAAAGCCCAAGCCTTCACAGTCGATGTCAACTACAATACCAACTTTAGCTTTACAGTTCCAGAAGGAGAATACCTTCTCCTCGGAGACGACCGCTTGGTTTCGAGCGACAGCCGTCATGTAGGTACCTTTAAAGCAAAAGATATCACAGGGGAAGCTAAATTCCGCTTCTGGCCAATCACCCGTATCGGAACATTTTAAGAAATCGAAGAGGCCGAGAATCAAGAATCTCAGCCTCTTCTTCTATCGTGAGAAGTGATTGTTTATTGACTATAATAAAAACACCCCCAACTCTCACCTATTCATACAAAGGAATTTTATGGAAGTTTATTTTTCAGGAACCATTGAACGGATTATTTTTGAAAATCCCAGCAATTTTTATCGCATCCTCCTCCTAGAAATCGAAGATACGGACGCAGAGGATTTTGATGACTTTGAAATCATTGTCACGGGCACCATGGCTGATGTGATTGAGGGAGAAGACTATACTTTTTGGGGACAAATTGTCCAGCACTCCAAGTACGGGGAACAACTGCAAATCAGCCGATATGAACGCGCAAAACCAACTAGTAAGGGCTTGGTCAAGTACTTTTCAAGTAGCCATTTCAAGGGAATTGGTCTCAAGACAGCTCAGAAAATTGTGGACACCTATGGCGACAATACCATTGACGAAATTCTGCAACACCCAGAAAAGTTAGAAGGCATCGCAGGACTCTCTGCCAAAAATCGCGAGGCTTTCGTCTCCACTCTCCGTCTCAACTACGGAACGGAGATGGTTTTGGCTAAACTAGCCAACTACGGCATTCCCAATAAATTAGCCTTCCAGATTCAAGATTTTTACAAGGAAGAAACCCTTGATGTGGTTGAAAATTATCCCTACCAGCTGGTCGAGGATATCAAGGGTTTAGGCTTTACTATTGCTGACCAATTAGCGGAGGAACTAGGCATCGAAAGTCAGGCTCCTGAGCGCTTCCGTGCCGGTCTGGTTCATAGTCTTTTTCAGGCCTGTATGGAAACAGGGGACACCTATGTTGAAGCACGGGATTTGCTAGAACAAACCCTTACTCTCCTTGAGTCTTCTCGTCCCGTGGAACTGGATCCCAGCCAAGTAGCTCAAGAGCTCTCCTACCTCATCGAAGAAGACAAGGTTCAGCAGATTGATACCAAAATCTTTGATAATAGTCTCTTTTTCGCTGAGGAAGGCATCCGCAGTCACTTGGTTCGTATCCTTGAAAAAGGAAAACAGAAGAATCATGATTTAGAAACCATTCAAAAACATATCGCTACTGTCGAAGAAGATCTGGAGATTGAGTATGATAGCATTCAAAAACAAGCTATCTGTGACGCTATCCAGAACAAGGTCTTTATCCTAACAGGTGGACCTGGTACTGGTAAGACAACTGTGATCAATGGTATCATCGCTGTTTACGCCCTTTTAGAAGGACTCGACCTCAGGAAAAAAAGCAATCTGCCGATTCTTCTTGCTGCTCCAACTGGACGAGCAGCTCGCCGCATGAATGAATTGACAGGTTTGCCTAGCGCGACCATACACCGACATTTAGGAATGACAGGTGACGATGATACCAGTCATCTGGAAGATTATCTGGATGCTGACTTTATCATCGTGGATGAATTTTCTATGGTGGATACTTGGCTGGCCAATCAACTCTTCTCCAACATCTCTTCTAACAGTAAAATCCTCATCGTAGGCGACAGCGACCAGTTGCCTTCTGTCAGTCCTGGACAGGTTCTAGCGGATCTGCTTCATATTCCTTTGATTCCTCAGACTCGCTTGGAAAAAATTTATCGACAAAACGAAGAATCAACCATCGTCACCCTAGCTAGTCAGATTCGACAGGGTATCTTTCCAGCTGATTTCACCCAGAAAAAAGCAGACCGTTCCTACTTTGAAATTGCTAGTGGCCATATTCCTGCTACCATTGAAAAGATCTTAGGCGCTGCCCTCAGAAGTGGCATTCCTGCCCGTGATATCCAAGTTCTGGCTCCCATGTACCGAGGGACTGCAGGAATTGATGCCATCAACCAGCTCATGCAAGACCTGCTCAATCCACCACAAAAAGACCAACTTAGTTTTGAAGCTCCCCAGTGCCACTATCGTAAGGGTGACAAGGTCATTCATTTGGTCAACGATGCTGAAATCAATGTCTTTAATGGAGATTTAGGAGCCATCACAGACCTGATTCCTGGTAAATACACCGAGTCGAAACAAGATGAGATTGTCATTGATTTTGATGGCAACGAGGTCTCTTACCCACGTAACGAATGGTACAAGATTCGCCTGGCCTATGCCATGAGTATCCATAAGTCCCAGGGAAGTGAGTTCCCTGTTGTTATCCTACCTATCACCAGTGCTAGTAGGCGTATGCTGGAGCGCAATCTCATCTATACAGCCATTACACGCGCCAAAAGCAAGCTTATCTTACTAGGCGAATTACAGGCCTTTGATTATGCTACCCAACATATCGGAACTGCCCGAAAAACCTATCTGATTGAACGCTTCAGTGATTTATTGGAGAATGTTGAAGAAAAGCAACCAGCTGTCTCTGAAACAGTAACATCAAGTACCTCTGGACAATCCTACATCCTGACAGAAGAAAACTGGGACAGCATCCCAGCCATGATTGGAATTACAGACGCAGACCTCAAAGAGATTTTTGGAAAATAGTGCACAAGAAAACCCACCAATTCAGGTGGGTTTTTTGTTTATTAATACTCAATGAAAATCAAAGAGCAAACTAGGAAGCTAGCCGCAAGCTGTACTTGAGTACGGTAAGGCGACGCTGACGTGGTTTGAAGAGATTTTCGAAGAGTATGAGATTATTTAACTGTTGCTGTGCTTGTAATCAACTCAACAGCTTTTTTGATTGTGATATCGTGTTTCAACATATCAGCTGAAAGCAAGCTTTGTACTTGTGCAACTTCCATGTTGTAGTCTGTAGCCAATTGCTCGATTTCTTTTTGGATTTCTTCTTCTGAAGCATCAAATCCTTCAGCTTTGGCAACTGCTTCAATAACAAGGTTAGTCTTAGTACGTGACTCAGCTTCTGCTTGGTATTGATTGTGAAGGTCTTCTTGAGTAGTTCCAGTGATTTGGAAGTACATGTCAGGGTTGATACCTTGACGTTGCAAGTTTCCAAGGAATTCGTTTACTGAGCGGTGAACTTCTTCGTGAATCATTTCTTCTGGAAGTTCTACGATTTCAGCGTTTTCTACAGCTTTATCGATTGCTGCACCTTCTACTGCATCTTTGTAAGCTTCTTCTTTAGCAGCAGCCAATTCCTTGCGGTATTTTTCTTTCAATTCAGCAAGTGTTTCAACTTCTTCGTCGATGTCTTTTGCAAGCTCATCGTCAAGAGCTGGAACTTCTTTAGCTTTTACTTCGTGGATAGTTGTTACGAATTTAGCTTCTTTACCTGCAAGGTCTTCTGCTTGGTAGTCTTCTGGGAATGTTACGATAACATCAACAGTTTCACCAGCTGAGTGACCTACCAATTGGTCTTCGAAACCTGGGATGAATTGACCTGAACCAAGTCCAAGTGAGAAGTTTTCACCTTTTCCGCCATCAAATTCAACACCGTCAATAGAACCAACGAAGTCGATGACAACAGTGTCGCCGTTTTCAGCAGCAGCTTCTTTGATAACCAATTCAGCCAAGTTGTTGCGTTCGCGTTCGATACGCTCTTCAACGTCAGCGTCAGTTACTTCTTTTTCTACATCAACTGATACTTCAAGGTTTTTGTAGTCACCCAATTTTACTTCAGGTTTTGTAACAACTTCAGCAGTGATAACCCAGTCTTGACCTTTTTCCATTGAAGTGACGTCAATTTTTGGTTGAGCAACGACTTCAAGACCAGCTTCTTTTACAGCTGCTTCATAAGCATTTGGCAAAAGAGCGTTCATAACGTCTTGGTAAAGTGACTCTTCACCAAATTTTTTGTCGAAGATAGGGCGTGGAAGGTGACCTTTACGGAAACCTGGAACATTAAGAGATTTCTTCACTGAGTTGAAGACACGGTCCAATTCTGGTTTGATTTGGTCTTGAGAGATAGTGAAAGTCAAGACACCACGGTTTGTTTCTTTGTTTTCAAATGATACAGACATTCTGTCATTTCTCCTTAAAATTTTTTAAATACAGTCTATTATAACATAAATGGGCGACTTTTTTCAAGTAATGAATGCGCTCTTCAATCACTCTAGAGGTACTTGCTTGCTTCTTTGATACTAAGGTCAGCCATTCTTTCCTTGTTTTTCTCAATGAAGCCTGCTACCCAAGTTGGATTGGTTTTGGAGTAGTCTCTTAGAGCCCAACCAATGGCTTTATTGATAAAGAATTCTGTTTGGTTCAAATTATGAAGCAGAATCTTTTCCATTAATTGAATATTGGTCTTCTCTTTTCTTAACAGCTGGTGGTCAATAGCGACACGTCTCAGCCAGATATTATCTGATAGGCTCCATTTTAAGATTATTTCTTCTAGTTCAGGGTGGTCATACACCAAACTCCCTACTACTCGATCTAGGATATCTACGGTATCCCACCAGGATTTTGTGACGACTAACCGCTCAAGCTTAGGTAAATCGTTCTCCGTTAGATAAGACTGCATTGCTTTCAAATAATTAGCAGCCACATATTGGTATTCTCTAGGCTCCTTTCTCCAGCAAGTATCTACAAAATTCCAGTCTATAATCTTTGTTTTTTTCGCTTTTGGAAAGTATTTTTTATAGAGTGCATTTCTTTCAGGAGCCGCTATACCTAGGAAGAAAAACTGATGGCGCATATAGGCTTCCATGGGCCCTGCCTTTTTTGAATCTTTTGCTGCTTCTAGCTCAACAAGTAAATCTGTTAGACTCATCTAAAACTCCTCACGCCCCACCAAGTGGTGCTGAAAGGCATAGACTGCAGCCTGGGTACGATCGCTGACCTCAAGTTTGGCTAGGATATTGGACACATGGGTCTTGACCGTCTTGAGAGAGATAAAAAGTTCATCTGCGATACGCTGATTTTCGTAGCCCTTGGCGATGAGTTGGAGAACATCTCGCTCACGCGCAGTCAAGTCCTCATGTAGTTCTATGTGATTGCGGTGGTATTCGACCTTCTTGCTGACCTCTTGCTCAATGGCCAACTCGCCAGCAGCCACCTTACGAACAGCATGGAGTAGTTCGTCTGCACTAGAAGTCTTGAGCATATATCCCCTAGCACCAGCATTCAAGACTGGCATGATTTTTTCATTATCTAGATAAGAAGTCACAATCAAAATCTTGGCTTCAGGCCATTCTTTGAGGATAGCCAAGGTCGCATCAATCCCATTCATCTCAGGCATGACGATATCCATGACAATGACATCCGGACGCAATTCCAAGGCTAAGTCAATGCCTTGAGATCCGTTGGACGCCTCACCCACAACTTCTACATCATCTTGGAGGTCAAAGTAGCTTTTCAAGCCCAATCGAACCATTTCATGGTCATCTACTAGTAAAATTTTCATCTTTACTCCTTTATCATTCCTTATCGAGGAGGGGTATACGGATATCAACTGCCAGCCCTTGCTTGGGAGCTGTTAATAACTGAACTGTCCCTGCCATATCTTCAACCCGCTCCTTGATATTGCGGAGTCCATAACTCAAGTCGTCTAAACTCCCTAACTGGAAACCAATCCCATTATCCACCACCTTCAGTTGCAATTCAAAATCTGTCTGATAGAGATAGACATCCAAACAAGAGGCCTGGGCATGGCGAAGGGTATTGCTGATCAACTCTTGCAGGATACGGAAGATATGCTCCTCGATTTTCTTAGGCAATTTCGTTACATTTTGCTTAAGACTAACTCTGAGATCACTCCTGTCCTCAAGCTCTTTTAAGAGGATTTGGATTCCCTCAACCAGACTCTTCTGTTCCAGTTCAACTGGTCGCAAATGCAAGAGCAAGACCCGTAAATCCTTCTGGGCTGTTTCTAAAATAGCTGTGACGCTCTGCAACTGGATCTGCATCTTTTCTCTTTCCAATTTCAAAGCCTGCTGACTGATACCCGATAAAATCATGTGGGCCGCAAACAACTCCTGACTGACTGTATCGTGCAAATCCCGAGCAATCCGCTTCCGTTCTTTCTCGATGATTTCCTCTTCCTGAGCAAGGCTGTGATTTTCAGCCTTTTGAAGAGCTTCTGTCAAAAGATTAAGTTTACCTGACAAGGACTTGAAACTGGCATCCAAATCTGGATCTGCAGCCTGAACCACTTCTTGCCCTGCCAACAAACGCTTGAGATTAGCCTGCATTTTTCTTAGGGAAAGCTCTTCAACTCCTCGCCAAAACATGGCTAAAAGACAGGTCATGGACATGCTGAATACCAACAACAAAAAGACAAATTTTTCTGTTTTTTCGACATCTTGCATAAAGATAGACCAGTCAAAATCAAGGATTTCCAACAAGCTGTGAGATAGAAATAAGACAAATAGGACAGAGGTGAGGGCAATGATTATATAAGCTTGTTTTTTCATCCTCTGACCACCTCCACATCGCCAATCATAGTGGTCAAGAGAATCTTGACGCTCTTGTTACTCTTGAGATAATCTCTCGTTTCCTGATGATAGTGTTCATTGCGGAGAGCACGCTTGGGCTGATTGAAAAAAGTCAAATCCCCATAGAGACAGTTAACACTGAGACTAACTTCCACATCAACAGGCACAATGATTTTGGTCGTTCCTACTATCTTTCTGAGGATAATAACATTATCATGATTGGTTAGAATCACCCTCTCCAGATGAATGGTGTCTTTACCCATAAGACGAAAGAGATTGATATCATCAAACTGGCAAGTCTGATAACTTGAAAAATGATGGAGATTCCCAAACCAACGATTTTTTTCCTTCTTAACCGTTACCACCTCTTCAAAAACTAAATTTGTTTGCTCTTTTTCCTGGTTCATCATCGGATAAAGAAGAAAGAGGCTGTATATAACCGCAACAAAAATAGCTAGAATCACAAAAGGATTGAGCATAACGATGAAAAAGAAGAGAATGCTTGCCACTACCAACAGAAGGTTATTTCCCTCTTTACCAGTGTAATAGCGAATCAAAAGTAAAAAGAGGAATAGAATCAGCAGAAAACGCGAAAAATGCTCTGAAACCATCAACATCAGAGCTCCCGTCAACAGACAGGCTTCGATAAATAAAAAGATTTTAAATTTTCTCATAGGTTCATCCTCTCCTTTCTATTTTATCACAATTCAAAAAAGCCACCTCGGTCTGAAGATGGAAAAAAGGCGGTGGTTACGCCTTTTTCATCTGATCCTTTGCTTCTTTTAATTTTCCATAAAGAATGTAATCTACGCTTTGCAAACCTGCTATGGTAGCACAATTAAGAGCACACATGATTAAGCGTAAATCCGCTTTCCAGCCTTGGATAATATCAATCACTTCTTCGACTGAATAGGTTTCAACCAATTCCAGAACGGTTCGTGACAGCCCTACAGCCTTTGCGCCAAAGACCAAACACTTAATCATATCCAGCGGATTGCGAACACCTCCGCTAACCAAAAGTTCGACCTTATCTTTCCAGTCTTGGGCATTGAGAAGGGCTTGCATGGTAGACTGGCCCCATTGATTGAGATAATCACGCTGACCACTGCGACGGTTTTCAATATAGGCAAAGCTGGTACCACCACGACCTGATAGATCCACTGTACGAACACCCAATTCATAGGCTCTTTCGATGGTCTTCACATCCATTCCAAAGCCCACTTCCTTGAGGACAATCGGAACGGGGATTTGCTTACTATAGTCTGCCAGATTCGATTGCCAGCATCTGAACTTCCTTTCTCCCTCAGGCATGAGTAATTCCTGCATGACATTGACATGCACTTGCAGGAGAAGAGGGGTCATCTCATCTACAGTCTGAAGACCTAATTCGACAGGCTTGTCCAATCCAATATTGGTTCCAAGGAGGAGATTTGGATGACTAGACTTGACAGAAAAAGAGTCATCTGTTGAATCTTTGAGGGCTGCGCTATAAGATCCCGTCACAAACAAAATCCCACAGGCGTCCGCCACCTGAGCTAGTTTTTGATTGATTTCTTTACCTTTTTCACTCCCACCCGTCATGGCATTGATATAGAAAGGAAAATCCCACTTTCGACCAGCAAACTCTGTCGACAGATCGATTTCATCCAGGTCGTAAAGAGGCAAGGAAGAATGAATCAACTCCACCTCATCAAAGCTGTTGTAGGAACTTTTCTGCTCAAGGGCATAGCGGATGTGCTCATCCTTACGATTTGTCGTCATGTCCCATCCTTTCTTGGTATAAGAGCTCAATCCCCAGATCGGCCCAACGGTTTTTTAGGGTTTCAGTTGATTGCTCATCAAAACTCAAGGCAATACCACAATCACCACCACCAGCGCCGCTACTCTTGGCAACAGCCTGCAAATCTTGACTGGCTTCTTTCAACTGTCTAAGTGAAGGTGTGTAAATATCTGCACTCAAGCTTTCTAAGAGCTTACTGGCTCCTTCTACTTGCTCGATAATTATTTCTGATTCCCCCTGCTCCAAGGCTTCTACCAAAGAAACCACCGTTTCTTTTGAGGAACTTAAAAAATTCTGATTGATATTTTGCTTGATTTGTTGAACCATGTGACTCGATACAGCCACTTCCTTGGTCCATCCCACTAAGAAATCACATTCTAGGGCTGGTCGCACTTGTGAAATTGAAAATCCCCAATCACGTTCCAAAACTGTCGCCAAATTTTCTTCTTTCAACCAATCTGCTACCTTTTGGCGATCAAATGACTGGTAGAGAACCAAATCCTCTGCCACAATACAGGCAATGTCCCCCATAGAACCATTGTCTCCGCGCTTAAGCAAGACAGCACTGGCCAGCTTGAACAAGAGATCCTGATCAACCGAAAGATTATATAGAGCTAGCAGAGCCTTGATGACCAAGACAACGACGCTACCGCTAGAACCTAAACCAAACTTTTTCCCTTCTCTTTCCATTTTTCCTCGGATTTCCAAAGAAAAAGGTCGCAAGGTCTGCCCACGATTGGCGAGGAAATCTTCCACTAAAGCAATCGTTTCTTGAATCAAGCTATAGTCAGGATTTGGTGTCAAATCCACTGCAAAATCAAACAGATCCGAATAGATACGATAACTATCAGAAAAAGCAATCTCTCCCTTCATATAGATAGGAATGGCCTTTATCAAGGCCAACTGCCCTGGCTCTAAAATAGCATATTCACCTGCCCAATAGAGTTTTCCGCAAGTTTTAACAGCAATCATCTTGACTCAAATCCTTTGTTTTTGACACAATCAAGCGATAACGTTGACCGAAGATTTCTGATAAATGCTCCAAGTCTTTCTCTTGACAGAGAACCTTGACATTGGGACCAGCATCCATAGTAAAGTAGCAGGCTTCCCCTTGCTCACGAAGCTGGCGGACAAAGTCCATTGCTTCATAGCTTGCATCCGTCAGATAAGAAAAGGCTGGTGATGCTGTTTTGGTCGTAGCGTGCATAGCCAGGGCATTTTTCTCCGTTAATTCCCCAACCTTAGCAAAGTCGTTCTCTTTGAGATAAACCAGCATATCCTGATAATCCTTCTCAGACTGACGCACCCAGTCATCAAAGGTCGTCGAGGTTTCCACACAAAGTTTCATCCCGTCACGGCTAGAGATTGGTTTTTTCTTATCCTCTAGCACCAACATAATCATAGCTAGTTTCAAGTCTGTCTCTACAAGGTAAATTTCCCCGCTATCCTTGTCCCAGGCACCTAGCGGTCCATAAAAACTCCGAGAGGAAGAACCTGAGGCAAACTTAGCCTCCTGTGCCAACTGACTTCTATCCAAGCCAAGCTTGAAATAAGCATTGCAAGCCTTAACTAAGGCGGATAAACCACTAGAACTTGAAGACAAGCCCGCTGCGGTAGGCATATTGTTTTGAGTATCAATACGAACAAAGCCATCACCATCTGGACGGTAGCGGTCAATAATCTTGCTCATCTTGGCATGCTCAACCTCATTTTGTAACTGACCATTGATATAAAATGCATCAGCAGTCGCATCCGTTGGTAAAGGCGACAAGGTCGTCTCCGTATACATATTTTCCAAGGTCAGAGAGATACTGCTAGTAGCAGGCACCATCTCTTTTTCTTTTTTCTTTCCCCAATATTTGATAATAGCAATATTTGCGTAGGAACGTACTGTTACAGGCTCTCTATCCATATCTGAACAGCTCCTTTCTCTTCTAATCTTTCTGCTAGTTCTTGTGCGTGTGGCAAATTGGGTGCCAAGGCTATGATACAGCCTCCAAGCCCACCACCGCTCATCTTGGCACCCAGAGCTCCATGTTTAAGAGCCGTTTCAACCAAAGAATCTGCCTCAGGACTACTAACACCAATTTCTTTTAAATGCAAATGCGCTTGACTAAGGATTTGTCCCAGCCCTTCAGCATCTTTTCGTGAAATCGCTTCTTCTGCCTGCCGAGTTAATTCTCCCAAGGCATGCAAAAACGGTAAGGCATCCTTGCCCTTGCTTTGAACCACTTGGATGGCTTCACGAGTGTGACCATAAACGCCCGTATCTGCAATCACTAAATAGGCTGATAGATCCATCTCAAGCTCTGTAAATCCTACATTCTTAATAAAGCGAATAGGTTGGTCACTAAGACAGGTCTTAGCATCCAAACCACTAGGATTCATATGTGCAATCATCTCCGCCCGATTGACCAATATTTCTAGTACATCATGAGGCAGTTCTGCTTGATAGTAATCAAAAACCGCACGAATGGCCGCTATGCTGATAGCTGCTGACGAACCCATTCCCCGTTTTTCAGGGATATCCGAGTCAATCTCACAACGAATGCAGGCTTCTTTGATATTCAAATACTCCAGAGAAGCATAAACTGCCATGGACAAGGTATCCTCCTCATAGAGGCGCCAAGGACTTTCTGCAGGAACTACTTTACAAGTCACCTCCACCTCCAAAAGAGGCAAGGAAATAGCAGGATAGCCGTAAACGACCGCATGCTCCCCTATTAAAATAATCTTACTATGTGCCTGACCGACACCAACCTTTTTTGTCATGTTATCCTTTTACTAGACGAAAAAGCCGTCTCATTTTTTCATACAAGTGTTTATTCTTTCCTATCTATTTTATTATATTTTCACAAAAAAAGCGATTGTTTCCTTCACAATCGCCTCTTTCATTATTGAATCCATTCGCCATTATAGTTGACAGAATAGCCATCTACAGTGGTATTCACTGCTAAAGCACCTGAGCTATAAGCATAGTACCATTTGCCATTGACCTGGAACCAGCCAGTTGCCATAGTTCCTGATGAACGGAGATAGTACCACTTGTTACCGAGGTATTGCCAGCCAATTTTCATATCACCATTTGACTGGTCTAAATAATACCAAGTTGAGCCTTCTTGATACCAGCCAATTGCCATTGCACCTGATGAACGGAAGTAGTACCACTTATTGCCAAGTTGTTTCCAACCAGTTTGCATTGTAGCAGTTATTGGATCTAGATAGTACCAAGTTGAGTTATCATTGGTCCAACCACGCACTAGCTCCCCAACCGTCAAACTGTCGATACGAGCATCAAAGCCACTATCCTTCTGTAAATAATACCAATGTCCTTCGTCAGAAATCCAACCAGTTTTTAAAGTATGATAACTACGTTGATCTTCAAAATAATAGACTCGTTTCTCTGCTGAACTATCATATTGTTCCCCATGATGTTTGTTGGTATTTGTAGCAGTTTTTGCCTCTAAAACTTGCTTGCCAACAAATTCTTGAAGAACCCCATCTTGGTTAAAGTAGTACCATTGTGGCATTGGCATAGATTCTAATCTTAAACCATTTGGGTAAGGACCAATTGTACTACCTTTAGATGGAAACGGGATATATTGCCAGCCGACAACCATTTCTCCTGATACATGATCAAAATAATAGGTCTTGCCATCAATCACTCGCCAAGCCTTTTCTTTGATTTCACCCTTCTTGTAGTAAGTTCTACCATTTTCTTGGACAAATTTCCAACCTTCTAAATCAGCATCATCCGCCAATACTGCACTTGTTGCTAACAAACCGAAGAAAAAGACTGCTAATGCAATTTGCATCAATTTTTTTATTATTTTCATTAGACCTATCCTCCATAGCTGATTGTAGCAAATGCAAAATCGTATGTCAATATATAAAAAAACTCATATAAAAAGCAGTTACATAACTGCAACTGCTTTTCTATTCTTGCATGGTGTAACCGACACCACGAACGGTTTTAATGTAACTTTTTTGACCTTTTACATCAAGCTTGCTACGTAGATAACGGATATAGACATCCACGATATTGGTTTCGGTCGCACTTTCATACTTCCAGACACTTTCCAACAACTGCTCACGAGTCAGAACTTTCTTGCTTCCCATAAGAGTGGCCAAAAGGTCATACTCACGACGAGTCAGAGCAATCATTTCCTCGCCACGATAAACGGTATGATGCTCTACATCCATACGCAGATTACGGTAAGACGTTGGAACCTTCATCTGACTACAGTGTTGGTCGATGAAGTCCCTACCTCGGAAAATCGCTGAAATACGAGCTACCAGATTGTCAATAATAACCGGCTTATAGATGTAAGAAACGGCAAAGCGTTGGATTGTCTCAATCTGATCTTGCAATTCTTCGCGATGGTCCAAGACCATAATCACTGAGGCTGGCTTAGTCCGACTCAGCTTGTCTGCAAAATCCTGGGCTGTCATATCCCCCAGACGAGCATTCAATAAAATCAAGTCATAGTCTGTCTGAAGAGCCATGGAGAGGGCTTTTTGCCCCTCCTCAACCTGATCAACTCGGTATTGCTCTTTTTGGAGTTCCAAACTTAAAAAATGAGCTAGATTTCGTTCTTTCTCAAGTAATAAAATCCGTTTCCCCATGGCAGACCTACTTATTTTTCGTCATACCAAGAGTAGTGGAATGTTCCTTCTTTGTCTTTACGTTGGTAAGTGTGGGCACCAAAGTAGTCACGTTGCGCTTGGATCAAGTTAGCTGGAAGGTCAGCTGAACGGTAGCTATCAAAGTAAGTAATAGCTGCTGAGAAAGTTGGCACTGGCACACCAGCTTGAACAGCAAGAGCTACGATATCACGCACTGCTTGTTGGTACTTAGCAGTAACATCCAAGAAGTACTCATCCAAAAGAAGGTTGGCAAGATCTGCATCACGGTTGTAAGCATCTGTAATCTTTTGCAAGAAACGAGAACGGATGATACAGCCATCACGCCAGATAGATGCGATGTCTGCAAATGGCAAGTTCCAGTTATTTTCTTTAGAAGCTACACGCAATTGAGCAAAACCTTGTGCGTATGAAATGATTTTTGAGAAGTAAAGGGCTTGACGGATCTTTTCAATCAACTCAGCCTTGTCTCCTTCAAATTTGAAGGCAGCTGGTTTTGGAAGAACCTTGCTAGCATGTACACGTTCTTCTTTGTAAGTTGAAATGTAACGTGCAAATACTGACTCAGTGATGAGTGACAATGGCACACCAAGGTCAAGTGATGATTGGCTAGTCCATTTACCAGTTCCCTTGTTACCTGCGGCATCAAGGATGTAGTCTACGATTGGTCCATCTTGACCTTCATCGTCTTTACGGCTCAAGATATCAGCTGTGATTTCGATCAAGTAGCTGTCCAATTCACCCTTGTTCCACTCAGTAAAGATTTCAGCCATATCTTCTGCTGAAAGGCCTAGCAAGTGTTGCATCAAGTCATAACTTTCTGCGATCAATTGCATATCACCATACTCGATACCGTTGTGAACCATTTTCACATAGTGACCAGCTCCATCAGGACCGATATAAGTCACACATGGTTTGCCATCTTCTGGTGCTTTAGCTGAGATTTCTTCAAGAACATCCGCAACCAATTCGTAGGCCTCTTTTTGTCCACCAGGCATGATAGAAGGACCTTCTAGGGCACCTTTTTCACCACCAGAAACCCCAGTACCGATAAAGTTGATACCTGAGTTTGCCAATTCTTCATTACGACGGATGGTATCTTTGTAGAAAGTGTTTCCTCCGTCGATCAAGATATCACCCTTGTCAAGGTGTGGAAGAAGGGCTTGAATTGTAGCATCTGTACCAGGTCCAGCTTGAACCATGAGCATGATACGACGAGGTTTTTCGATTGAGTTTACAAAACTTTCAACGTCATAGCTTGGTACAAAGTTCTTTTCAGGATGGCAAGCAATTACATCTTCAGTTTTTTCTTTACTACGGTTGTAAATAGCAACTGTGTAACCACGAGATTCAATATTAAGGGCAAGGTTACGACCCATTACGGCCATACCAACAACACCAAAGTTAGCTTTTGTCATTTGACACTCCTCTTGTTTAATTTGTTTTATTTTATCATTTTTACTTTTGAAAAGAAAGAATTTTGTAACGACTGCTTAGTAGTCCAAGTCATCCGCATGTCCAGAACCATTTCCAACAAAGTATCCTGTCTTACAGTTAAGGGTAAAGAGATAGGTTCCATCTGGCTTGTAGAGGTTGTAATAACCATTGCCATTAACGATATTAACACGTTCAAGGATATATTGGTTACCAGTGATATAACCACGTGAACGTGAAGTCGCTAGAATTTGTTCTAAGACACCATCCGCGAAATCCCAGGCAGAATTATTGCTATCATCAATAGCAGACTGGTTATAAGAAACACGACTCGCACTTCTTTGAACAGCAACTCCTGCACTTGATACACCCATATTGACTTCACTGCGGGTACTTCTAGTTTCAGTTGATGCAGTATTTGAGCTACTTGGACTTGTCTCACTAGCAGTATTTTCGCTTGCTTGACTAGAGCTTGAGCTGCTAGTTTCACTTGAACTTGAGCTTGAAGCACTTGTTTGCTGGCTCTTACCAAGGCTGATAGCCTTATCTAGAACTTTATCAAGCTCCGTATTTCCAGTTTTAATATCTGTAAATTTAGCATCTGATTTAGCTTTAGCGTTAGTATCCAAGACACCATCCATAATAGCTGGTTTCTCAAATTGAGCATTGACATCTTGAATGGCCTTGATTTGAGTTGCTAGGCTATCATACTTAGATTTTGCAAGCGTATATTCACGACTACCTTCTAGCTTATCAAGCAAGGTTTTCAGTTGACTCAGTTTATCAAACTGGCTATTCTTCAAAGCCGTTTTGTTGCTATCTGTATAGAAGGCATCATATAAATTATTGAATTCTTCCGCATCTGACTGCGTATTTGTAGTTGATTGAGAAGTTTGGATTTCCTTGGTCGAACGAGCCACTTGACGATAAACATAATAACCAGTTCCAAGGATAAGAACCACTAAGGCTGCTAGAATACCGTAAAGCACCCATTTCTTCTTACTTTTTCCATCTTCACTATCTGTGACTCGAGAACGCGTGAGAGCCTCTTCCGTTCCAACTAATGGTACCTCTTCCTTCTCAAATTCTTCGACAAGAGGAGCTTCTGAAACTCGTGTTAATTCTAAATCATCAAACTGACGCAATTCATCTTCTGGAGCTGGAGAAGTTACTCCTGTTTCCTCACGAAGCTCTTGAAGCAAATTATCCAGAGTCTGAGTCTCCTCTACCTCTTCTTTTTCAACTAAATCATCCTTGCTAAACTGACGTGTTTCAAACTTATCTGCCTCAATTTCATCTTTATGTTGTTTCACATACTTGTCCAAGATAGAATCTCCAGGCAACACACCTGCTTCCACCTCTTCATTTTTTCGCATGGCTTCTCCAACCGTTAGCTCTTTGGCATCATCAAAATCAAATTGCGCTTCTTTATGTTCTGTTTTATGACGATTCCGTCTTTTCTTACTCATGAGTTTTCCTTCCTACTTTACTTCCTGACGTTTAACACGCTGACCAAAATATTGATACAAATCAACTTTTAAAGTTCCGTTGTACAACTTCCGTTTCTTATCCGCCTGACTACCGTACTTGGTCTCAAAGGCTTCATCACTGGTTAAGATAAACTTGCTCCACGTTTTCAGCGGTGCAAATACTTGACCCATCTCAGCATAAAGCTTGGTAACCCCTGCATCATCTGACAAGCGTTCCCCATAAGGCGGGTTAGAGATAATCACTCCATTGATTTTATCAGAACGCAAATCCTGCACGCGCATCTGCTTAAAGGTAATATCTCCTGCAACCCCTGCTGCCTGAGCATTGACCTTAGCAATTTCCACCATGCGAGCATCGATATCACAGCCCATGATATCTAGCTCAAGCTCACGATCCACTTTCTTAGCTGCTTCAGTACGAACTTCTTGGATCAAGCGATCACTAATCCAGTTCCATTCCTCAAAAGCAAAGGAGCGACGAAGACCAGGAGCCATCTTTCTAGCAATCATAACTGCCTCGATACAGAAAGTTCCTGAACCACAGGTCGGATCAATCAAGGGTTTGTCTGGATACCAGTTAGAGAGTTGCAAAATAGCTGCTGCCATGTTTTCCTTGATAGGAGCCCCACCTTTTTCGGTACGATAGCCACGTTTAAAGAGGCTAGTCCCTGTCGTATCAATCATGACAGTTACTACATCTTTGAGAATAGAAACCTCAATCTTAAACTCTGGGCCATTCTCCATCAGAGGAATACCTTCTGGGCGGGCGTAGTGTTTCTGCAATTTCTTAACAACGGCCTTCTTTGAAATAGCCTGAACACTGGGTTCATTGTGTAGTTTAGATTTCACACATTTGGCTTTTGAAATCGGAAATCGAGCTCCAAGTGGTAAATAATTTTCCCAATCTAGAGCGAAAACTCCCTGAAAGAGCTCTTCAAAAGTCTTAGCTGGGAAAGTTCCTACGATAATCTTGATACGGTCTGCCGCTCGAAGCCAGAGGTTGGTTTCGATGATGGCTTTCGCATCTCCTTGAAAACGAACACGTCCGTTTTCAACTTGACAATCGTAGCCCAACTCTCGCACTTCACGACCAACGACAGCCTCAAGACCAGCTGCAGCAGTAGCGATTAAATTAAATTCTTTTTCCATTTTCAGTCTTATAAGACCTTTCTGTATGTCCACTTTAAAAAATGAGGTTGAGAAAGTTTTCTCAGCCCCAACCTATATGCAATTTTCTATAAGCCATGTTTTGTTCCAGAAGTGACTAGGACCACTCCCTTCGATAATCATCTGTCTACCACTAACAACTTACAGCTGATAGCAGTCAGAGTACTACGTTCGTTTCCGTGTACTCCATGCCCCGACCGAAATTTGGGTTGCTAGCTTGAGGGGTTTACCGCGTTCCACTCTCTCTGTTTCCAGAAAGACTCCGTCACTGTGGCACTTTCAAGCCTACTCTGGCCTATCCAAAGACTTAGCCATTTCAACTGCCGTAACGATTTCTCGTCCCTAGGCTTATGGTTTCGCCTAGCACAAACACTACAGGCATCACAGCCTGTGCTAGCATGGACTTTCCTCATGAAAAGAAATTCTCCTCACGCGATTATCCAAAAATTGCACTTCTCAAATAAGCTCTTATAAATCAGAGTTATCCAAAATTTGTTTACCAAATACTTCTTTCTCAAGACGATTTAGACGTTTTAAAATATCAAAATTCGTCATAGAAGTTGTTGCTGTCATTTCAAGTGGTTCTGCTTGAACCGGTGCAGATTCAGGTTTGCGAGACAATTCTTCCTTCAACTCTGCAATTTCTTGACGGAGAGACTTGACTAAGGCAGCATAAGTTTCGTAGTCCTTGATGACATCGTCCAAAAATTCATCAACTTCAACCTTACTATATCCACGGACTTCACGTCCAAACTCTTGCTCGAAAATATCTTTTGCTGAAAAAATAATACTTGCCATCTCTCTCTCCATTCTCGGTTTCTAATAGTATTATTATATAAAAAAAGGCAAACAAAAATCAAGGTCAAAGCCTTACTTTTCAGAAAAATTTTCTGCCAGCTCATTTAGGCCTTCAAAGGTTAGCCTTTTTATACGATAACCTTCCTGATTTTTCATCAAATTGTCTATAAATTTTAATTTAGTCTCATTTTCTGGGTCATAGAAAAAATAAGCTAAATCAGTATTTTCCAGTAAAAATCGTTGGTAGTCTCGTAGTTGCACCATATGTTCATATTTAGGATAGGCATATTTGACAAAATCTACCTGCTTAAATTGGCTAAGTTTAAGCTGATTCGCTTCATTCCAATTTTCCCCGTGTGTTTCAAAATCAAAAATGGTTGCTAGGTTGAAATCATATTCTTCTTTCATTTCATTTGCGACATCCAGAACCCAGGATTCAAATCCCAAATTCCCTGTAAAGACCAGCCATTTAATCCCTTCTTCAGCTAAACATTCTAAATCACGACGAATAGCTTTCTTTATAATTTTTAACCTGATATCTTTTTCATTAAACAAACCCAAGTCAAAATTAGAATATCCCATAATTAAAGCTGTAGTCATTTTTACACCTTTCTTTCTATTTTTATGGTATAATAGAGTGATGTTATTGTACCAATAAGGAGAAATATGGTCAACTATCCTCATAAAATTTCATCAAAAAAAAGCCAAACATCCATTTCTCAACCAAAAAATTTCGCAAATCGAGGAATGACTTTTGAAAAGATGATCAACGCTACAAACGACTACTATCTGACGCATGGTATGGCAGTTATCCATAAAAAGCCAACGCCTGTTCAGATTGTTCGAGTAGACTATCCTCAACGTAGTCGAGCCAAAATTGTAGAAGCCTACTTTAGACAAGCTTCCACAACAGATTACTCTGGCGTATATAGAGGACATTACATTGACTTTGAAGCCAAGGAAACGCGGCAAAAAAATGCTATCCCAATGAAGAACTTCCATCTTCACCAGATTCAACATATGGAACAAGTTCTAGAACAGCAGGGCATTTGCTTCGTACTACTTCATTTTTCTTCTCGACAAGAAACTTATTTGTTGCCGGCACTTGATTTGATTCGCTTTTATCATCAAGATAAGGGTCAAAAATCAATGCCACTTGGATATATTCAAGAATACGGATATTTAATAAAGCAAGGAGCTTTCCCTCAAATTCCCTATCTCGATATTATCAAAGAACGTTTACTAGGTGGTAAAACAAGATGAATAAACAAACCATTCTGCGATTCTTAAAGTATATTGGAATTACATTTCTTACCTTATTTATCGCATTATTTCTATTGGGTGGAGGTATCTTCCTCTACTTTGTTAGCAAGGCTCCAGCCTTATCTGAAAGTAAATTAGTTGCGACAACCTCTAGCAAGATTTATGACAACAAAAACGAACTGATTGCTGACCTTGGATCTGAACGTCGCGTAAATGCCCAAGCAAATGAAATTCCTACTGATTTGGTCAAGGCCATCGTGTCTATCGAAGACCACCGTTTCTTTGATCATAGAGGTGTTGATACCATTCGTATCATGGGTGCGGCATTGAGAAACCTCCAAGGGAAAGGAGGGCTCCAAGGGGCTTCAACCTTGACTCAGCAATTGATTAAATTAACTTATTTCTCTACTTCAACTGCCGATCAAACCTTGTCACGTAAAGCCCAAGAAGCTTGGCTAGCCGTTCAATTAGAGCAAAAAGCAACCAAGCAAGAAATCCTGACCTACTACATCAACAAAGTCTACATGTCTAACGGTAACTATGGAATGCAAACCGCAGCCGAAAATTACTATGGAAAAGACTTGAAGGATTTAAGCTTACCACAGTTAGCACTCCTAGCTGGAATGCCTCAAGCACCAAACCAATATGATCCATATTCCCACCCAGAAGCTGCTCTAGAGCGTCGGAACTTGGTACTTTCAGAAATGAAGGGACAGAAATATATCAGTGCAGAAGATTACGAAAAAGCTATTAATACGCCTATCACTGACGGTCTTCAAAGCTTGAAGTCAGCCAATAGTTACCCAGCCTATATGGACAACTACCTCAAAGAAGTAATCGACCAAGTCGAACAAGAAACGGGCTACAACCTTCTTACCACAGGTATGGAAGTCTATACTAATGTCGACAAAAATGTTCAACAGAGACTTTGGGATGTTTATAACACAGATGAATACGTTGCTTATCCAGATGATGAACTCCAAGTAGCTTCCACTATCGTGGATGTAACAAATGGTAAAGTCATTGCTCAGTTAGGGGCACGTCACCAATCAAGTAATGTATCTTTCGGAATCAACCAAGCCGTTGAAACCAATCGTGACTGGGGTTCTACTATGAAACCAATCACTGACTATGCTCCCGCTTTAGAATACGGAGTCTATGACTCTACTGCTTCTATTGTACATGATGTTCCTTATAACTATCCTGGCACTGATACTCCAGTCTACAACTGGGATCATGGCTACTTTGGAAACATTACAATCCAGTATGCTCTTCAACAATCACGAAACGTCACAGCCGTTGAGACTTTGAATAAGGTCGGTCTAGATAGAGCTAAAACCTTCCTTAATGGTCTTGGTATCGACTATCCAAGCATGCATTACGCAAACGCCATTTCAAGTAACACAACTGAATCCAACAAACAGTACGGTGCAAGTAGTGAAAAAATGGCTGCTGCTTATGCCGCCTTTGCTAATGGTGGTATTTACCACAAACCAATGTATATCAATAAAATCATCTTTAGTGATGGTAGTGAAAAAGAATTTTCTGATGCTGGTACACGAGCTATGAAAGAAACTACTGCCTATATGATGACCGAAATGATGAAAACTGTTTTAGCTTACGGAACCGGACGTGGTGCTTACCTACCATGGCTTCCACAAGCAGGTAAGACAGGTACTTCTAACTATACTGACGACGAAATTGAAAAGTATATCAAGAACACTGGCTACGTAGCTCCAGATGAAATGTTTGTAGGTTATACTCGTAAGTATTCTATGGCTGTATGGACTGGTTACTCAAATCGTTTAACTCCAATTGTTGGAGATGGTTTCCTAGTTGCTGCTAAGGTTTATCGCTCAATGATATCGTATCTATCAGAAGATGACCAACCTGGAGATTGGACGATGCCAGACGGCCTATTCCGAAATGGAGAATTCGTCTTCCAAAATAGTGCCAAGAACACATGGAATAATTCAGTAACACAACAAACACAAACGGTAGAAACTCCAAGCACAACAGCTGAAAGTTCAACTACACAGGCAAGTACGACGGTTGGTCAACAACCACATAATGCTCCAGCAACTGATCCTAACCAAGGACAAGCTGGTCAGGCTGTTCAACCGACACAACCAGTACAACCAACGCCACAAAATCCACAAGTTCAACAGCAACCACAACAGTGAGATGAAAGAAAATCCTGAGAATAAAAACTCAGGATTTTTTCTACAAAAAAATTAACTTCATAATCTTTGAAAGTGAAAAGATGTTTCAACTCATTTTCGATAAACCAAAAGAAGTTAGCGAATAACTAACTTCTTTTTATCTTATTTCACATGTTTTGCAAGTTCTTCTTGCGCTTTTTTATTGGATTCTTCTTTTTCTTTCATCCATTTATCTTGAGCTTTTTGATATTCATCTGCTGTGACTGCCTTGTCTTGAAGTTCAAGATATTTGTATCGAAGCGGATCGCTTGTCCCCTTGTTACCTGCGAAAGCGAAAGGTAAAGTGAATGGTACCATCTTAGACAAGATTGGACGACCTGTACGAGATGTCGTTGGAATGACTAGGGCACTATCTGTCAACCATGCTTGAGCTTCGGCATACTTGTTATACCGTTTTGTAATATCTGTAGTTTCTTCCCCTGCTTCATTGACCATTTTATCATAATCATTGAGACCAACCTTCTTAGCCGCCTCATTGTCTTTTCCTGAATCAAATCCTAGATAAGTTCTCGTATTTTCCCCTACAGAAGGCTTGATGATGTCAAGATAAGTTGATGGATCTGAGAAGTCTGGTCCCCATCCAACGTTATCAGAAAGATCCCAATCCTCACCAGCAGCAGTTTGTGCAAATAAAGTAACATTCAATAGGTCATCTTTTTGTAATTGTTGAATATCAATAACCACATTATCAGATCATAAAGTCGCTTCCAAGGATTGTTTCATAGATTGGACACGCTGAACTTTTGTAGTTGCTGTTTGGTCAACTGGCATGTCTAGGTGAATTGGGAACTGTACTCCCTCAGCTTGTAGAGCTGATTTGGCTTTAGCAAATTCTGCCTTTGCTTTCTCTGGATTATAGAGACCATCTTGAGCATCAGCCAGGTTCACATCCTTCCATTCATCCCCGTAAGTCACCAATTTTTCTTTGACCATATCACCAAAGTTTTTTCCATCTGCTTGAACAAATGTTGGTGGAACAAAGATATTACGTAAGATTTTGCTTGCTCCAGTTTGTCCATTTAGCTGAGAAGCATAGGCTGTACGGTCAAATCCAAAGGCAATAGCCTGACGGAAATCCTTGTTTAACAAAGCCTTTTTAGTTGAGGTCTTTTGTTCTTCACTAGTCTTAGAAGTATATTTATAGGACTGACGGTCAATGTTTGTTCCTACTACATAAGTCGTAGAGTCCTGTTGCGTATAGACAATATTGTCCTTCATCTCTTTCTCAAGTTCTGCGAAACTTGCACTTGTTGGATAGAGACGAGCTGCTGAAAGGCTACCATCTTTAAAGTTTTCTGCAGGTTTACTAGTATCTTGACCATCCCAGAATGACAATTTGACTTTGTCAATATGGACATTGTCTTTATCCCAGTAGTTAGGATTTTTTGCAAATTCAACAGTAGATTTGGTTACAATGGATTTCAACAAATAAGGACCATTATACAAGATACTACTTGGATCCGTAGCTTTGGCAAAATCATCCCCTTTTGAGTTCAAAAACTCTTCATTGACTGGCGCTAAAACACCCATAGTTGTTTTAGAATTCCAAAAACTTTCAGGTTTGTTCAAAGTGTATTGGACTGTTTGATCGTCAAGAGCTTTAATCCCAACTTGAGAGAAATCTTTATTTTCCCCTTTAGCGTATGCATCCAAACCTTTGATTGAATCCTGTACCAAGTATAGAGCTTCAGATTTCTTATCTGTCGCATATTTAAGACCTGTCACAAAGTCCTGAGCCTTAACAGGAGCATACTCTTCTCCCTCAGATGTGTACCACTTGGCATCCTGACGAATCTTATAAGTATAAGTCAATCCATCCTTAGAAACTGACCAGTCCTCTGCCATTGAGGGAATAAGGTTCCCGTATTTATCATTTTCAAGCAATCCATCAATTACATTACTAGTAATGTCAGCAGTCGCTGCCTTACCAGTTGTTAAATAGTTGAGGTTATCTGGGTCTGTCTCGTAGGTAAATGCGAAGGTCTGCTCACCTTTAGTAGCAGAACCACCAGAACAAGCCGCTAAGACACCAGCTGCTAATAAAGTGACTCCCGCAAGAGCCAATACTTTCCTTGTTTTCATGGTATTCTCCTTTGTTTTTCTATCCATTATAGACCCTTTTTAAAGTCCTGTCAATAGAATTTTCTGAATTTTTTGATTTATATTATATATTCTTACAATTCAGTCTCTTTACTTCTAAAATATAACTCTACTTTTACTCTAGACAAGCAAAATGGAGAAAATCAATTAGATTTTCTCCATTTCATTTCTTTTATCATCACGTAAGATGATTACTTGAATAAATTATTTTTCTTCCTTTTTTATTGCTACTAATCCCAAAGAAGAGGTTGCAGCAATAATCGCAAGTACGATTGATGCTTTTGAATCTTTCATACCTGTTGTAGGAAGTTTTTTAGCATTCTCTACATATACGACTGATTGAGTTGCTTTTGGCGCCATATATGTTACTTTAGAATTTGAAATTGCTTGTTCAGCAACTTTCTTGGCATCATCTGAAACAGCTGGTTTAGAATCTTGCTTTTCATCATTCACTTCTTCACGGGGAAGAGTTTTCTCTCTATCAGGCTTAACTTCAGGTTTATTAGCTTCAGGTTTATTAACCTCAGGCTTATTAACTTCAGGTTTTTTATCATCTTTACGTGGAGGAAGGTACTCTGGAAGAATTGGTGAGACTTCTTTCTTAGTACCGACTAAAACAACCTCATCAATAGCTTTCGTTAATACTTCTTCATTATCAACGACACGACCAACTTCTTTTCCATCAGCTTTAAAGATTGTAGCTTTGGTCTTCTTACGACCAACTACACCTGGAGTTTTAACAACACGTTCACCTTCTTTAAGGGATGGATCTAGTTCTTCAACAATGTTAAACTTGATTTCCTCTTCTTTCACTTCCTCACTGAATGTTAATTCAGGATTTTCAGGTTGAATCAAATTAGAGATACGTCGTTTTAGAAGATCTTTATATTCTTCTTCTAATTTAACAAGTTCAGTTTGTTTATCTGCTACACATTTGTGAAGCTCTGCAACTTTAGCATCTGAAGCAGCTTTTTCTGCTTTAGCTTTCTCATAGATTTGCTTAGCATTTTCAAGAGAAGTTACTAATTCTTCTGCTTTAGCTTTTTCAACATCTTTAGTTTTAACGTTCGCTTCAGAGTCTTTAACATCCTTCTCAGCTTGGGCTAATTTAGCTTTCGCTTCAGTAAGAGCAGTTGTAGCTTTTACAGCTTCTTGTTTAGCTGTTTCTAATGCAGCTTTAGCTTTGTTAAGTTCTTCAGCTTTGTTAGTAAGACCTTGACGTAAGTTGTTTAAGTTAGTTTCAGCTTCTTGAAGAGCTTTTTCAGCAGCTGTAAGTTTGCTAGTTGCATCAGTAAGAGCGTTTTCAGCGGCTGGTAATTGATTTTTGTATTGCTTAGCTGTGTCTAAGTTGCTTTGAGCAGTATTTACTTCAGCTTGGGCATCTTTAACTGCTTTTTCAGCAGCTTGTTTTTTAGCACTATATTCTTTTGCAGCTGTAGGATCGTTTTTGATTTCAGTTGCATTGAATTTAGTTGGATCAAGAACGATACTGTTTGTGTCTTGTCCAGGTTCTTTATTTTCTCCGGCTGTTTGGAAGTTGTGGACAAAGATTTCAAGGTTAGTAAAGTATCTGTAATCTCCCCATTTGTTTTTATATGGTTGTGGATTAAATTTAACAGATGCAGTTACACTTGTTGCGTTGTATTCAGAAGCTTTACGCCCTAATTTGTTACCTTCTCCATCTTTACGGTAAGCAATGCTTCCACCAATAGATAGTGCGTTTTCCCATGCACGGTGAGAATTTGCTCCAGTATAGTCTTCGTTATTAGTGAACATTTTATTGTTGTATGCTTCGAAGATATACTCTTTTAATTGCCCCATTGTCATAGTAGGTCTACGTGTGCTGTTTTGTATTAGAGTATTTAGATTTTGTTCAGATTTAAATACTTC
This sequence comes from Streptococcus mitis, assembly GCF_000960025.1. Classification (GTDB taxonomy): domain Bacteria; phylum Bacillota; class Bacilli; order Lactobacillales; family Streptococcaceae; genus Streptococcus; species Streptococcus mitis_DH. Next base: position 198,741 of record NZ_JYGQ01000004.1, read on the forward strand.
ACTTTCAGTTGTTTTCTCGAATGTTTTAGCATTAGCGTAGATTATATCACTTTGGTTTTGGTTGTCACCAGTTTTGTATGATAAACCATTTGCTTTTGCTGCAGCGTTGATTCCATCGTAATCAGGTTTTGCGTAAGTTTCTTTTATTTTCGCATATTTTTTGTTGCGAGTATCCGCAGCTTCGTTTGCAAATTTTTCCATACCTACAGTTGTTTTAACTTTAGGATTTCCTAGTTGTTCACGGATTTGGTTAACGATGTGAAGACCGAATAAGTTAATTTCTCTCTTTTGATCAGCTGTTAAGTTCCAAATATCAACTTCACGTGTGTCAGTTGTATTAGTGTAGGTATTTTTAGCCATATTAGTTTTTGCTAATTGTTTTAATTTTTCAGCATTAGCAGTTACTTCAGCTTGGTTTCTTGTGCTAAGTTCGTTGGCACGCCCATCACCAGTATTGTTTGGGTCATTTTCTCCCATTAATTTAGCACGTTCATTTAATGCAGCTGCAAAATCAGATCCTAAGTTAAATTTAACATCAGAGAAATCAAATCCTTGCGGCTTTTCTCCAAGATCTTTAAGCGCTTTTTCTTTATCTGCTAAAGTTTGTTTTTTAGCAGTCAGTTCATTATTTAAATCAGTTACCTTTTTATCTGCAGCAGCATCAGCTTTTTTAGCACTTTCTTTTGCTTTTTCTGCGTCAGTTTTAGCTTTTTCTGCGTCAGTTTTAGCTTTTTCTGCGTCAGTTTTAGCTTTTTCTGCTGCAGTTAGAGATGGAGTTCCATTTTCTAAGTCTTGCACTTTTTTAGCAGCAGCATCGACAGCAGAGTTTGCATAGTCTGCTTCTGTTTGTTTTGTTGCTACATCTTTAGCAAGAGCGTCCTGAGTGGCTTTTTTAGTTTTTACATCAGCTTCCGCAGTTTTAACAGCTTCCGCAGCTGTAGTTGCGTTGTCTTTAGCTTTTTGGATAGCTTCTGGCGTAGCTTCTTTTGCCTTTTCAGCTGCCGCTTTTTCCTTTTCTGCCGCTACTTTTGCATCAGCTTCTGCCTGAGTTAGATTAGCTTCTTTTTGTTTAATTGCAGCTTTAGTATCTAAAACTTTTTTCTCAGCATCTGCAATTTGTTGATCAGAAACTGGCTTCAGCGTTTCTACCTCTGTAGTTTCTTTGTTAGCAGTTTTATCACTTGCTTCATCAGCACTTACTTGATGAACTGAAAATGCAGTAAAAGCTGCTGCAGTTGCTACCAAGGCTGTTTTAATTTTCTTATCCATCTGGTTTAAATCTCCTAAATGTTTTATACGTATTTGAAGCCAATTATATCATTTTTTTTACTTTTCTTCAAGTTTATAGTTCGTTTTTTATTGGATTTTGCATATCAAAAAACCGAAGATATCTATCCTCGATTTCACTTACTATTTTACTTTTCTTAGATACTTCATTGGATAAAATACAAAATCTGCATATGGTATTTTTTTGGAGAGATAAAGTATTACGATTGAACCAAACCATCCTAGAAGGAGTCCCATAAATATATGGATAAAGATATTGCTAACACCTAGCTTCAATAAAGCAATTCTAGTTACAGAAACTATTGGTGCATGCAAAAGATAGATTACCAAACTATCTTTTCCTATCTTTCTAAAATAATCAGCAACTCTATTCAATTTATCACTTAAAATAGGATAGGAAGCCATAGCTAAAATTACAGAAACGGGGAAGATAAACCCATTTAGTCCCGGTCTATCATATGAAATATAAAAAGTAGGTGCAGATAATTGCCAATATATTAAAAATACTGTAATGACGACTAGTGTCACACAACTAATCGACTTCCATCTATTTGTTAAAAAAGTTCCAACACCTGAGTGTCTGATCCATGATCCTAACAAAAAGAAGAAGGTCCATAGAAAAATTTTCTGAACAATATAGATATTAGTTGGTGCAAATATAGAAAGAAGATAGGCTACTACACTAATGAAGAATAACTTATGATAGGATTTGATCCAAATAGAAAGGAAGGCAACAACCAGGTAAATCCACCAAAGAACATAGAGATACCAAGATACTCCAAGAGGCGTCTGATAAATATTTAACAAATCCCAAAAAGAAGCTGCATTCCTTACTGTCGCTCCGCCTAATTTTTGAAGACCAAACTGTAAGACAGAATAGAACAAATAAGGAATTCCTAAAATAATTGTTTTTTGTTTTACAAAGGTTGCAAAAGTCTTTAAATTGTCTACTGGTTTAAAGAAAAAACCTGACAAAGCATAGAATACTGGAATATGAAACAGATAAAAAATCTGAGTCACAAATAATAACCATTGATTGTTATCTTCAAATCTTTTGGATTCAAATAGTCCTAAAACAACATGACCAAAAACAACCATTAAAACTGTTAATCCTTTCCCAAAATCAATCCACTCGATTCGGGCAGGCTTTTGTTTACTAAAACTATTCATTTCTTTTGATATCTCCTGTTAAGATGAATAAAATGAGGAAAAGAAGTATTCCCCCATTTTAACATCAAATCTTTAGTTTCCTAATTCTTCCTCTACAACATTTAGAGCACGTTCAATGACCACATGCATGTCGTAGTATTTATAATCAGCCAAACGTCCACAGAAAATTACCTTATCATTCTGTGCTGCTTCTTCTTGATATTTAGCAAACATGGCATTGTTTCTCTCATCATTGATTGGATAATAGGGTTCATCTCCACGTTTCCAATCAGCTGGGTATTCACGAGTAATGACCGTTTTATCTTGTGTACCGTACTCAAAGTGTTTATGCTCAATAATGCGAGTATAAGGAATTTCTCGTTCTGTATAGTTTACAACTGCATTTCCTTGATAGTTCTCTTCATCAAGAACTTCATGCTCAAAACGAAGGCTACGGTATTCTAATTCACCATGTTTGTAATCGAAGTATTGGTCAATCATCCCTGTAAAGACAACTTTTTCAGCAGAAGCTTCTAATTCTTGACGATTGGCAAAAAAGTCAACTCCAAGTTCTACTTCCACATCCTTCAGCATATTTTCGATAATAACATTATAGCCACCGATTGGAATGCCTTGGTAACGGTCATTGAAGTAGTTATTATCAAAAGTCAAACGAACTGGTAGACGTTTGATGATAAACGGTGGAAGGTCAGTCGCAGAACGTCCCCATTGCTTTTCAGTATATCCCTTAATCAACTTTTCATAAATATCTGGACCGATCAACTTAATAGCTTGCTCTTCCAAGTTTTTAGGTTCAACGTCCTTCATATGAGCCGTTTGCTCAGCAATCTTATTTTTCACTTCTTGAGGAGTTTTTGTCCCCCACATAGCATAGAAAGTATTCATATTGAAAGGTAGATTATAAAGGCTCCCCTTGTAATTAGCTACAGGCGAGTTGATATAGTTGTTAAATTCAGCAAATTGATTAACATAATCCCAGACTTTCTTGTTAGAAGTATGGAAGATATGAGCACCATATTTATGAACATTGACTCCTTCAACATTCTCACAGTAGATATTTCCACCAATGTGGTCACGTTTATCAATAACTTTTACTTTTTTTCCACGCTTGGTTGCTTCATAAGCAAAAATTGCTCCAGATAGACCAGCGCCAACGATTAGATAATCGTACATAATACACTCCTTTATTTTTTTAATAATTGTTGTTTTAACTCATTTGGATTTATGACCTTCAAGATTAAAATCAAGCCGGCATAAATTATTGCTCCTAGCACAGCATATAGCACCACATTAATCATTGGTGATACATTTAGGAATTGTTTTATAAATAGTAGGATACCATACATAACTCCAGATGAGATTATAATTTTGATCAATGAACCTAGAATGGGCACCTCTCTCAAATAAGAACGAGTATAGAATAACTGTATCAACCATACTAGTACCTCTGTTAAAACAGATACAATTGCCGCACCTATATAGCCCAGCTTTGGAAGTAAGAGAAGATTTAAGCCCACACTAACAATAGCAGGAATTGTTGTTGACAGCATAAATTCTTTATTTTTATTATGAGGTATCAAAATTTGAATCCCCATAATATTGGTCCAACCAATAAAGAACATTCTAAAAATCATAATTGCTATCGCATAACGTGCCTCTTGAAAATCTTGCCCGAGGAAAAAGGTAACAAAATCATCATTTACAATTAACATTCCTGCCATAATGGGGAAAATTACCAAATTATAAATCAGAAATGACATCTCATGCATTTTGTTAACTGCTTTATGATCTCCTGTAGATAAAAGATTTGAAACTCGGGGTAACATGACACTTCCTAATGAAGTTACCAATGTTAGTAGAATCTTTACTAATTTCAGTGATTGGTCGTAAATACCAACATCCCTTTTGGATGCTAGCACTCCAAGCATTGTACTATCTAAGGTAATGTAAAGCGATATCGCAATCTGAGGTAAGAATAATAAGACTACTGGCTTCAAATGCTGTCTAGCATATTTCCAATCAAAGTGCGGTTTCCCAATGAACTCTCTCGCTGGTAACCACATACTTAATTGCCCTAACAATTCAAAAATCGTAATCAGTGATATATATAAATAGAGATTTTCAGCTGATTTTATGAACGAAAAGATAGAAATAACACCAACTAACCTAACTGTGATATTTCTGATTGTGATTTTTCGAAAATCCTCTAAACCTTGAAATAACCAAGAAATATCTAAACCTTTTGAAACTAAACTTAGACCTAAAATATAAGCTACAGGATTTTGCATAGCTGGTAAGGTAAGACAAAGAAGTATATAAAGAACAGAAGAGAACAGTGTCGCCCCCAATTGCAGTGTATAGATACCCCAAAAATTCTTTCGAGTATCTTTCCTACTACCTGAAATCGCCTTAGTACCATAGTTGTTTACTCCTAGAGTAGCTAGCATAAGAAAATAGGTAACGATTGAGTTAAAATAACTATAGGTTCCCAAATCATCTGAGCTAAAAACCCTAGTAACATAAGGTGTAGTAATAATCGGTAAAATGATGATTAATAATTGATAAGAGAGATTATAAGCGTAATTTTTTAGAACTTTCATTATTTTTTACTTCTAAGCATATTTTTTATTATTAATCTGTAAATTTACAGTTCAAAACTTGATTTATCTGGGAATTTAGACTGAAATGCTTGATGTATTTTTTGATCGTACTCAGAAAATTTTCCATCTTCATCCGTATCGTTGATACAAATAATCTTATATTTCTCATTTTGAATAGCTCCTTGAATTTCTTCAACTTCCCAAATATCAAAATACTTCCCAAAATGAATGGATTGAGGCATAAACTTTCCAGACTCTACATTCCAGTGAGACATTACATAATGACTAATATCTGATAACTGTCTAAAGCGATGCGAGCTAACTTCTTCCAATAATTTCGGTTCTTTTTCCCAGATTAAATCAAAGGTCGATTTTAAATGCGACAAACCAATATGATAATTTTTATATCCTAAAATACCTGAATAAAAAATACTAAAAATATTCCCAACTAGGTACTTGCCTAATTTCAAACTATAAAATTTACACCATTCCGAGAAAGGTTTTCTTTTTTTCTTAAAATGTTTATTCATCAAAATGGTATTGTTTAGTTCAATATGATTAAAACTTTCTCTAGGAGTTATTGGTAAGTAAATCCCAAAATCCTTTGGAAGATTTTCTTTAAAGAAATCATCTGCTGTAGTAGGTGCAGCAAAATACATATCATCATTTAAAAGAATAAAATTCTCACTTAACTCTTCAATTCTATGTAAATTCAACTCAATTACATTAGAGTTATAAGTTGGAAGATATTCCTGAGGTATATAATCGGTATGTTTTACAATTTTTAATTTTGGATTCTTTGTATTTAACCATTCTGGAACATGACCATACGTTATAAAGAAAATACGGTTAATCCAATCTGCATAGCGTTCTACCGCACGGAACCAATACTTAAAATTTTCTGATGGTCTGTATCGATTGGCATTGTTTGATTCTGACCACTCAACATCAGATTCATATAACCTCTTTTCTTGTAACCAATCAGGATCTGTACCATCAACCCAAGTAATTACAAGATCTATTTTATTATTCATATACTTCTCCAAAGAGTCTATTTAATTATCTTATTCACTGCGGTCTTTAGATAATAACCTTCTTTAAGATTTTTCATAATATTTTTAGCATTTGTTGCCATTTGCAGATATTCATCCTGACTAATTTCACCCAGTATTTCAGATAATTCAAACAGACTATTCACTGCCAAGCCTACTCCATTCTTCTCAACAAAGTTCGCCTCAGCTGAATCTTTCCAAACAATAACGGGTAGACCTGAAGAAAGATACAAGGATAACTTGTGGGGATTATTGTATCTTAAATAATTTCCTGTTACTCCGTCGCAAGTATCTAAACTTTCTCCATCCCATACTAATCCGAATCCACTATTTAAATGGTTAGGAACATCTTCTGGAGCAAAGGCACCTAAATAGGAAACATTAGAAATCTCTTTTACTGGTTGAAAACCAATTCCCATCAATTGAAATTGAATGTCAGGAACTTTATCTAACTGATACAAATAAGGGCTTTTATCAGGAGAAAGATTCCCCGCTACTGTAACTGATTTTGAATATTCAATAGATGAAGATTCGCTCTTGCTATTCAAATAATCAAATATTTCTAAAACAACTAGTCTCTTTTCATCTACGCCATATTCCACAAACCAATCTTTCATTTTTTCATTATGAACAATAATTGAATCAGCAAAAGATAGCATTTCATCAAATTCTTTCTGGTAGAATGGATCATCATAAATCCCTCTAATTAATTCCACATCATGAACCAATGAAATTATTTTTACTTGTTTTTTCTTTAATTTCAGAAGAATTGATGTTCTACCAAAATGATTTCTGCGATAGGGATGCTGTAATAACAAAACATCCCCTTTAGACAATCTATTCAAAACATTATTCCACTGTTTATAAAAAGAAAGTTGTCTTATAATTTTCGATACAGGGGATTTATCCTCAGGCTTGTGGCGTACAATTTCTATTTTTTCGAAGTCTAATTCTTCCAAAATATTGACACAATCGTTGGTCGCTTTACTCCCCGCATGCATGTGTGTCCCATACGATTCAACAATCTGATATTTTTTCATTCAGTTCTCCCAACAGTATATTCTGTAAAGTCAATGCTTGAGTTTCAATTTCAAATCCTTTTAGCTTAAACATTTCTTTTATTTCAAGTTCAGTTGATCTAGGTATTTCTACTAACTCAAGAATATTTTTTGCCCAAACATCAATAGAGTCGTTTAGAGATAAGTAACGAATGGAATCTAATATTTTCAATTCTTTCGTAACTGCATCACTTACCAAAACAGGTAGTCCATTTGCTTGAGCTTCGACAGCAGATAGAGGCAACCCCTCAAATATTGAAGGCAAAACGAATAAATCTAGAGAACTTAACCATTTCTTCATATCATTCTGACTTCCTGCCAACAAAACTTTATCTTCAATTCCATAAGATTTTATTTTTTCTTTGATTAAATCTACAGTTGAATTTGCACCCGCAACCTTACCGATTATCACTAAGCGAAGATTAGGATTTTTCTTGCAAGCTTCATTAAAAACATCTATTAGAAAGGGTTGATTTTTTTGGATATCTAGTCGACCGACATTGCCAATAACTTTACAGTCATTCCACCCTAACTCTGTTCTTAGATCCAGTCTAGCTTTTTCTGAAAAAGAAAAGTTTTCTACATCAATAGCATTTTGTATAATTTTTGCACTTGATCTTATCTCATCAGGAAACATATAATCTGCAGCAATCCCAGAGCAGGCAAAAAAATGTGTTGCTGTTTTTGGCAACTTAGATCTGTTCACACTATGTAAAATCTGTCTTATTGTATTTCCCTTGAACATCGAACTATGACTATGGATAATTCGTGTTTTTATCCCATATTTTTTAGCATATTTTAAAAGGTCAAGATTTGGAATTGCCATCGCATTATACCAAATAGCATCATATGTTTTCCCCTCTGTAGCAAAAAACTCTCTTAATTCCCTCATATACTTAAGAGGATTTTTTCCTTTACGAGGTAAATAATAAACTTTTGAACCTTTTGAAACAATTTCATCTTCAAATACAATAGGTTCTCTAGTCCTTTTAATAAAGTCAACTTGAAAAATAGATGAATCAAGATGACGATAATAATTCATGATAAAGGTTTCTGTACCAGCAAGAACAGGTGACATTCCTGTCATTAAAATTTTATAGACCATTATATTTCCTTAGTTAGTTCTACGATTAGCTCTTTAATTTTGGGATAGTTTTCTATATCAAACTTTCTTGAAAACAGGTATCCATTTTTGGCAGCTAATCTTAATTCTTTTAAATCTTTCTCACTGTCAGTCCAAGTATAAGGTTTACCATCCCACCAATTAATATAGCGTAAGTTTCCTTGAAATTCTTTTTTATAACCGTGATTAATTGATGCATCATACACCTTATAGTTTCTTAACTCTTTATTTAAAATCATTGGTATAAAAATTTCGTCACTAAGAAAAGATTTTCTAAACATTTTCTCAGTATCTGATTCTTTATCGATTAATATTTCCACAATATTATTTGGTAGTGAAACCCACTGACTAGCTTTTACCGGATTGACATTAAATATTGTGTAACGATTTACTCTAAATAGTTTTTGAATCCATACTTCTAAATTACGATAAATCTTGAATGCAAGTTTGCCAACTGCACCCGGTAAAGTCCGATATGTAAAGCTTTCAAAAAGATGATAATATTTAAATCTATTTATATCTTCACCATTATCCTCTATATTCATAAAAGTAAGAAATGAATAGTCTTTATAATCGTCAAAAAAATTATGAATTCTCTGCTGAGAAAGTAACGGTAAATCTACCCCACTTATTAAATGATAAAAATAGTAAGATTCTCTTTTAGACGCAGCTTTAAATAAAATCATTTCAGCTTCAATTTGGGAATATCCTCCCCAACTCACTGAAACTCTTTCTGTAAAATAAACTTGAGATTGCTTTGCACTGGATTTAATTAAATCCAAAAAATAATCATCAATATTTGATTTCTTATCAATATGTATAAAAATATCATTATCTTGATGATCCAATAAAGAAACCAAAAAAGCTAGCTGATTAAATTGGCTGTGAGCTAAAATTAAATATGCATGCTTATGCACCATAATTTTTTATCCTTATCATAGTATTGATCACTTTTGCAAATATGTTATAGGAAGTTGTGAAGAGTATAATCAGTATCTTTCGACTAAGAGGAATGGCTTGTTGTAGCAAGACTCTCTTGTTTTGCTTCAATCTAGATTGCATTGATTTTATTTGAGTTTCATTTAACATGCGAATGTTTTTATAATCTACGGAAAGGGCTATTTCTGTCAAAAGTGCCAAATCCGCTCTGTAGCGATTAATTTGAGCCCACTCTTTGTATTTAGCATTATTACTTTCAGTCGCATACTGACATACTAAATCCCAACCTTTTAACACATCAAAATGTTTAGATGTAAATTTAGCTGTTAAACCCGAATTATTAATAAAATAATTATAAACAATCTTATCAGTAACTACTATCTTTTCTGAGTTTAGAATGTAGCGAAACATTGTTGGAACATCTTCTGCAAAGAAGCCAGATGGAAATTCTATACCTTCTACAACTTCTCTTTTATATAATTTATTCCAAACATAATACTCAATTGTCTGAGTTTCAATCTTAAAATAACGTTTGGCATACTCTTCCTGCGTCAATACTTGAGAAACAGGGGTATTTTGTTGATGGTCCACAATCTTTGAGGTTCTATAAACACCTCCTACAACCATATCTGCATTGTAAATTTCAGCTTGTTCCAATAAAAATTCGACTGCATCAAGTTCCAACCAATCATCCGAGTCAAGAAACATGACAAAATCTCCTGTCATGTATTTTAACCCAGTATTACGTGCTTCAGATAATCCTCTGTTTTCCTGATGATATACTTTAACTCTTTTATCTGTTTGAACAAGCTCTTCACAAATAATCCCTGATTTATCCGTAGATCCATCATTAATCAAAATCACTTCTAAATCTTTATATGTCTGATTGAAGACAGAGGTCAGGCATCTATCCAAATATTGTTCTACATTATATACAGGAATAATAATACTTACTTTTATCATTTTTCTCCATTATCCAATTGTAAATTCTCTTCAAAAGCAGACTGATTTTGATTCATTAAAGTACCAATCAAAATCAAAAAAATGTTATAGTGAAGATTTATAATTAAATCGTCTATCATAGCATGAAAACTTAATATAATCAGAATTAATGATAATACATATTGTTTTTGCTTCAAAAGATGATGTAAAGTTAATGTAAAAATTAACAATAGTATAAGCAAAACAAACAATCCATATCGTTGTAATATTTGGATATAGAGATTATCGACGTACAAATATTCACTCAGTCCCCTTTGTCCATTGATATCCAAACCATTCCCAATCCAATTAATCTTTTGTCCAAATAAATTATAACCATATATATTCAAAGAACGATTAGCGTAATAAACTCGACCGCCTAGAAATTGGTTGATATTCTTACTCAATTCATTCAAAAAAGGACTTGAAAAACTCAGATACATTTTTGCTATCAAATAACTTAAATATGCATTTACTATATAAGTTAATTTTAAAGTTTTTAATAAGAGACCAGAAGACTTTAAAATTGATGGATACCATTTCACTACAAGATTAATTCCTAGTAATAATAACGAACTAATAAAGGTTAATCGTGAATCTGTTTGGTAGAAAATCCAAATTGTTGAAAGCAATAAAAAAAACAAACGTTTATAACTTACCTTATCTTGAGTTAAGAAAAATGAACTTGCTACTATATTTAGCATCACTGTAGATGGGAACAATGAATATCGAAAGCCAAGATAATGCCGTATTCTTCCTCCAGAAAACTCAATATAGTTAGAAATTAAACCAATTTGACTACTCAAGATAACAAATATTAAAGTAAATAAACTGATATAAAAAGAAGTTTTCGCTACATACCTAAAAGATATATCTCTTAGACTAAATATAAAAATAACACTTATAGCTAATGTTGATAGAAAACCTGTTACACTACCAACCAAAGCATAAACCATTATAACTCCTAATAACGATATTGCTTTTTGAAAATTAAATTTATTATTGATTAATTCTTTAATTATTAAAAGGACAACTGAAGTAAGAATCGATACATTATAAACCGCACCGGATATATATCTGGCATAAAAAGTCGTATTTAAGAGCGAAATAAGTAAAAAAAGTATCAGTGAAAATAAACTCAGTGTTTCTGCTAATGTTAATTTTTTAAATTTTATACTCATATCTAAGACCTAAAAACTTTTTCCATATTTTTTTCCTAAAAACTTTGCTTGTAGGAATGATAAACCTTTTTTAAATAGATTTACTTTTTCCATGTACATGAAATGTGCTTCCGTAGGAGTCAAATTATTTTTTACTAACCATACATTAAATAACAACTCACTTACTCTACCAAATAGACGGGCTTCAAAAGCTGTTAAACCTGATAAGTCCATACATTCATACATACTATCTAAAATTGGAAATAGCCAAGTGAAATAATCATCAGCTAGTTCTTTTTTCATAATGAACATATTAAACATATAGCCACTTCTTTGCTTCATTACCTTATCAAAGCTTGATAGATACTCTGGGCTATTCATTTCAATCATTTTTCTAGCTAGATCTAAATGAGTCCCATCCAAGGTGTGTGCATAGTGAGAATAGAGCGTTTCTATATAGTACTTTCTTTTCTTAGGGACAATAACATTTGAAACTTCTAACAGTTTCTCAATATCATCTTTATCTAAAATAACATCATCTATATTTATTGATTTATTATAAACTTCTGCCTTCTTAGTAAAATAACGACGATAGTGTACCAAACCTAAATAGTCACACTCTAAATTTTTCCATGCCCAATAGAGGCCTGTAAGTTCACAATAGTATGGATTTAAAATGGAAATATTGTCTCCAGTATTATCTCCCTGAAATCCTAAATCTTTTTTACCTTCACATCCCACATGGATTGGGAGATAAAGTTCTTTATCCTGCGGCATGACAAATTCTTTATGCGTGGCCACGATTATTTTTATCACTGACATTTTCTTATTTATTTTGCTCCATCTTTCATTACTACAACTTTTATTGTCTTCAATAAAATCTCTATATCTTTCCAAATTGTCCAGCCATCTAAATAAGTAACGTCTAATTTTACTACGTCATCAAAGTTTGTAATATTACTTCTACCACTAATCTGCCAAAGACCTGTGATTCCAGGTTTAAAACTGAGACGACGTTTTTGTTCCGGTGTATACTTCATATACTCATCCAAGGTTGGTGGCCTAGTACCAACTAAACTCATATCACCTTTTAGAACATTCCAAAATTGTGGCAATTCATCTAGACTCGTCTTTCTAATAAAATGCCCAATCTTTGTAATTCGTGGATCATTTTCAATCTTAAACATTCCACCCTGCATCTGGTTCTGGCTCATCAAATCCTTCTTAATTTCCTCCGCATCTACTCTCATAGAACGGAATTTATAAAATTTAAATATACGTCCATTTCTACCAACCCTATCCTGGGCAAAAATAGCAGGACCTCCGTCTCTTTTTATCAGAGGAATAAGAAAAATAGATACTATACCACAAATCACTAAACCAAATAAGGAGCCGATTATATCCATCATTCTTTTTAAAGCAACATCACTAGAACGATAAAAGGTTGTTGAAAAATTAACCACACTAGAATTCCCAAAACGTTGAATCGCTTTTTCACTATTGGTTACAAATTCTAAAGCCGCAATATTAACAGCTACTGGCAAGCCCATCATTTCAAATTGAGAAACAAAATCTGCAATTAAAAAATTTTCACTTGGAAGATTAATCACCACTTGATCTACGACTGATCTCGTAGCATAGGTTACTAGGTTGTCCAACGTGACAATTGTAAAATTAGAAGATTCAAAACGCTCATCATCTACAATACAAACAGCTGAAACATAGCCATAGTCATAAGTAGAAAGTTGCTGTAGTACTCTTTCAACTCGTGCACGTGTGGTCACTAGCAAGATACGCTGAGTGTATTTTTTTTGACGAGACAAGAACTTCCATACTTTACGAATAAAGATATTAAGCACTAGGATAAAAATCGTATTTACCCCTACAATCCACAATAAATTGTAGATGCTTAAATAAGGTAAGTCGGGTGCTAACAATGGAAAAACAACAACAGATAATAAAAGATAGACCAATTCGTACTTTATTGTCTGTATCAGTTCTTCTGCTAAACTCCGATATTTGAATTTCTTACTATAATCACTGATATAGTAAGAAATTACATGAACAACCATTAGAAATAGTATATGTTCATGAATATCCAATACAAAAGGTAACAGATAAATTGGAAACAGTTGTATTATGAGAATCTCTAATTTTCGAATATTTGATACTTCTCTCAAAACTACCTCCTAGGTAACTCTACCTACTTCTTTTTCCCATAATTTCCATAGGAACCATAGGCTCCATAACCACCATAAGCTCCATATTTTTCAACTTCTGTGTTAAATTTATTTAGAACCACACCTAAAAATGGAGTTCCTGTTTGTTCTAACTGTTCCTTCGCCTTTAAGACATCACGTCGTTTTGTCTCTCCAGCTGCCGTAACCAAGATAGAAGCATCACATTTTTGTGTAATGATAGCAGCGTCAATGACCATCCCAATCGGTGCAGTATCCACAATGACATAATCAAAATACTTACGCAGGGTATCAATCATGGTATGGAAATTTTCACTCTGCAGGAGGGCTGTTGGGTTAGGTGATACAGGACCTGCCTGAATAACAAATAAATTTTCAACATTTGTATCACAAAGTCCGTGAGAGAGGTCTGTGGTCCCTGCCAAAAAGTCAGTCAATCCAGTAATTTTTTCTCTTGACTTGAAGACACCAGACATAACTGAATTACGGATATCCGCATCTACTAGTAATGTTTTATAGCCTGCACGCGCGAAAGCCCAGGCGATATTAGTTGAAGTTGTAGATTTCCCTTCACCAGGTTTGACAGATGAGATGGCAAGAACTTTCAAATTATCACCACTCAATTGAATATTGGTGCGCAAAGCATTATAGTGTTCTTCAGCTTTTTTAGCAAAATCTAAACGCTTTTGTGCGATTTCTAATGTTGGCATATTTTCTCCCTTACTTTAACTTATCCAAATCTGGAACAATTCCTAAAAGTGCGACATGCATGACTTCTTCGACATCTTCTGGTCGCTTGACACGATCATCCAATAATTCAATCAATAAGACTGAAACAACCATTAGTGCACCACCTACTAGGAAAGCAAGCGCAGTATTACGACGAATATTAGGTGAGGATGGAGTTAGTGCCGGTCTCGCTTCCTCTAGTGTTGTTACATCAGACACACGAGTTACAGAAATGATTTTTTCCGCTGCAACCTCACGAAGAGCATTTGCGATACGGCTCGCTTCTTCTGGTTGGGCATCTTTTACAGCAATTGACACGATACGAGTATCTACAGGCACTGTTACCTGAATCTTCTTGCTTAATGCCTTAACTGTTTTCTCTAATTTAAGATTTGAAATGACTTTCTCCAGTACATCTTGCGAAAGGATAATTTCCTTATAGTCTTTTACCAGGTAAGTACCAGCCTGCAAATCCTGGTTGGTCAAACCTGCTTTTTCTGATTGATTTCGATTAACCACATAAATACGTGTTGTACTAGAGTACTCAGGCGTAAGAACAAAACTGCTTACACCGAAAGCCAGGACAGCGGCTACAATCGCAGTCAAGATGATAGCGATTTTTTTCTTCCAAAGGATTTTAAATAATTGGACAATATCAATTGTAATTTCTTTATTTTCTTTCATGTCAACTCCTAAATAATTTGATCCGCTAAGATGAAGCGAGGATTTTCGATAAATAATTCTCTCGCCTTACTTTCACCGTATTGTTTTGAGACAATCTCATAAGCTTCTTTCATGTAAGGCGGTCTTTGGTCTAAATTGTGCATATCACTAGCAACAAAATGTACCAAATCACGCTCTAGGAAATAGCGAGCTCGTTTCTTCATAAATTTATATTTATCCCCAAATAACTTTGGTTTTAAAATACTTGAGCTATTGATTTGAGTGTAGCAACCCATATCAATCAACTCTTTTACCCGTTTTTCGTTATTTTCTAATTCATGGTAACGTTCAATGTGAGCAACTACAGGCGTTATCCCAAGCATGAGAACATTGCTCAAGGCAGTATGGATTTCCCTGTAAGGGGTAGCCATACTAAACTCAATAAGAGCATAGCGTGTTCTATTGAGACTTGGAATTACCTGCTTCTCTAATTTTTCGAGCACATCATGGGTATAATAAATCTCTGCTCCATAGAGAATGGTCAAGTCTGGAGCCACTTCCTTAGCTAGCTCCTTAACTTCTTGGAAGTTTGTTGCTATTGTCTCCTCAGGAGTTTCAAACATTCCTTTTCGTCTATGCGATGTCGATACAATAGTCCTTACCCCTTGCCTATAGGCTTCTGTCAAAAGCGCCTTGCTTTCTTGCTTAGATTTCGGACCATCATCCACACCAAATACAATATGCGAATGAATATCAATCATTTTGTCTTATTTTCCTTCCATCACATCATTGATTGCAGCCTTGACTGACTCCAAACTGCTATCACTTATCTCCATCATATAGAGGTTACTATCAGGCATGGCATAGGATGGTAAATCCATGCGTCCTGTTCCTTTAAGATCTTGCGAATTAATCTTATACGTTCCACCACTTTCAAGTTGGGCATTGACCAAATTCATCATGGTTTCAAGTGGCATATTAGTTTGAATTGAATCTTGCAACCCTTTTATAATACCGTCATAATTTTTCAAAGCTTCTGTCGAGGTTAACTTCTGCAAAATAGCGACAATGACCTTCTGCTGGTTTCGGCCACGATCCCGGTCTCCATCTGCCAAAGAATAACGCTCACGCACAAATCCTAAAGCTTGCTCCGAATCAAGATGAACATTTCCTACGGGATAGAACTTCCCATTTGTATGAGCTGTAAATTCTTGGTCATTATAGACATCAACTCCACCAAGTAAATCAATCAATTTCAAGAAAGAGGTGAAATTCAAACGAGCATAATAGTTCAAGTCAATACCGTAGAGATTTTCCAGTGTATGAATGGAAGCATCTACTCCATAAATCCCCGCATGGGTCAACTTATCTTTTTGGTTGTTTCCCCCATCTGCAATTGGAACGTAGGAATCACGAGGTGTCGTTGTCAAGAGAATCTTTTTAGTTTCGCGATTCACTGTCATAATGATATTGACATCAGACCGAGAAACCGAACTGATTGGACCGTAAGTATCAATTCCACTGATATAAACGTTGAAACTGTCACCTTTGACATCTTTTGGAGTTTCAACCGTCTTGGTTAACTCTTTGGTGTAGATTTTCTTAATCTTTGAAGCATAGTCAGGATATTCCGATTCGATAATGTTTTCAAAGACACTGTTTAGAATGATTGCCTTTGTATCACCAGCTAGCAAACTCTTATAGGCCGCAAGATAGGAGCTACTTTCTTCGACAGTCAATTCCTTATTTTGACTATCCTTAAGATCATTCATCAACTGTTGGATATTATCCTTATCCGTCCCAGTCGGTCCCATCACACTGCTTACCTGACTGATATTATCAATTGGACTATCTGCTAACACTGCAATACTCATCGAATAATTTGAGTAGTTCGATGTTGCATTCAAACGACTGGTAAATCCAATGAACTGCCCTACGGCAAAGAGAGAAGTACCAGTGATTAACACACCAAGTAGTAATAAAATCAGCGTTAGATTTTGAACTTTCTTGGACCGAATTAAAAAGAAGCACAAGATAGCTAAGGCTACAATTAAGACAGTGACCACTATATTGAGATATCGGAAGGCTAGCATATTATACTTGAAAATCAAAAACAACAAAAAGACTGCTAGTAATGCATAGATAGCTAGCAACCCCCAACTAATCAATATTTTTGTTTTACCCTGACGAGCTCGCTTCGAAGATCTACTCACGATATACCTCTATTATCAATTTTTATTTCATTTTATTATATCATAAAAAAATACACTTGTGAGATAAATCCGCTTAGGTAAGGCGTTTTCATCTTCTTTCCGAAACATTCTTTTTGATTTGCAAACAATTACATCAATAAATTTACTATATAAACATCAAAAAGGTCCCTTACGGAACCTCATTCATCTTTATTTAACATGATTTTCTGCTTCTTTTTGAGCTTTTTCGATTGCTTTTTTACTTTCTTGCTCCCATTTAGTCTTAGCTTCTTCATACTGTTTGGTTGTCACAGTATCTTTTTGCAGTTTCATGTACTTGTAGTTATTGCCATCACCCTTGATGCCGACCAGTGAATAGCCTCTTGTAAATGGCGTTACTTTGGTTACAGATGCTGTACCACCACTTGACATTGCTGACATAATCAGAGAATTGTCAATCATCCAAGCCTGTGCTTCAGCATATTTTTCATAGCGTTTGGCTACATCTTTATTTTCGCTATCTGCATCTTTGAGCATCTTGGTGTAAGTATCAAGTCCCAAGCTAGCAATCTTAGCTTTATCTTCCTGAGCATCTAGACCAAAGATTTTGAGGTAGAATCCATCCTCTGCATTGAAAGGATTAAGATAAGTTGACGGATCTTGGTAGTCACCTACCCAACCATCAAAGTTCAAATCATAGTCACGATCAGCTGGTGTTGGCGCTAAAAAGGCTACATTATTAAAATCATCCGTTGAAAGTTGTTGAACATCAATGACAATGTTATCAGCACCTAAAACCGACTCAAGGGTTTGCTTAACTGAGTTCATGCCTGTCACAGCATTTTTACTAGTCTGATCAACTGCAACATCCAAGTGAATTGGGAAAGTCACACCTTGACTTGCCAATTCTTTTTTAGCTTCCGCAAATTTTGCTTGGGCTTTTTCTTTGTTGAAATAGGCATCCTGAGCATCTGCCAAGTTAATATCTGACCATTCTGTGCCATAGTTGACCAATTTAGAAGCAACTACTTCTCCAAAGGTCTTGTCTCCAACTTGGACAAATGTAGGAGGCACTAGGGTGTTACGAAGGGTCTTGCTAGCTGCTTCTTCCCCATTTGACTGAGCAGAATAGGCTGTACGGTCCAAGGCAAAGTTCACCGCTTGGCGGAAGTTTTTGTTCAAGACAGCTGTCTCAGTTGACTTCTTCTGCTCATCTGTCGTTTTAGCAGTGTGATTGTAGGCCTTACGGTTGACGTTGAAATTGAAATACCAAGAAGTCTTGTCCTGCAAGCTATAGACGATATTATCCTTATATTTCTCCTTGGTCTTAGCAAAGTTAGAACTATTTGGATAAACCCCAGCGATAGAATAAGCTCCACTTTCAAAGTTACGGATGGTCAATTCTTGGTCTGAACCATCAAAATAAGCCAATTTCACGTGTTCAATCGATACTTTGTCATGATCATAGTAATGCGGATTCTTCACATACTCGATAGATGATTTTGATGTGAAATCTTTTAACAAATAAGGTCCGCTGTAGAGAATGCTATCTGGAGATAGGCTACCAAAATCTTTCCCTTTTGAGTTTAAAAACTCTTCGTTTACTGGGAAAAGAATACTATTGGTTGTTTTTGAGTTCCAGTAAGGTTCTGGGCGCGCCAAAGTATACTCAACAGTCTGGTCGTCAATGGCTTTCACTCCAACCTTAGAAAAGTCAGAATCCGCTCCTGTAATATAATCATTCAAGCCCTTGATCGAGTTTTGAATCAAGTCAATGGCCTGGGATTTATTATCCACTGCGTACTTGATACCTGTCACAAAATCCTGGGCCTTGACTGGGGCGTACTCTTCACCGTCAGCCGTGAACCATTTGGCATCTTTTCTCAGTTTATAGGTATAAGTCAGACCGTCGCTTGAAACAGACCAGTCTTCTGCCAAAGACGGAACTAAGTTTCCGTGATTGTCATTTTCAAGCAAACCATCAACTAGGTTAGTAATAATAGCTGTATTATCAGCGTAGTAGTCTAATAAATAATTAAATGTAGTTGGGTTTCCACTAAAGGTTGATGAGTAAGTTTTTGTATCTGAACCTGATTGTCCGCAAGCAGCTAAAAGCAAAGCAGCCGCAAAAGTCAGGCCTGCACTAAGTACACGCTTTTTTGTAGTCATCTTCTTTCTCCTTCATGTTAGTTTTTGTAACATATGTTTATTTTACCAAAATATTGGAAATTTGTAAAGTTAATTGAATTTCTAGAATGAAAGTTTATAAACCTTAGTCATAAAAAAACAAAGGATTTCTGACTTTCATACAGTCCTCCCTTGTTTTTATACGATTTCAATTTTAAATTTTTCTGTAAAAAATGTCTATAGTAATTCCAAACAGAAAGCATCCCATGGAGCCAAGATTTGTTTTTCAAAAACTTCTTGAGCCACGGTGTTTTCAATCAAGACAGATTTGACTGTTCCTTCTACTGTCATGTCTTGCTCTTCATTGGACAAGTTGGCCACAACTAGGAAGCGACGGTCGCCATCTTTACGGATATAGGCAAAGACCTTGTCAGCTGTTTCCAATAGTTCAAAGTCAGCTCGAATCAGCCAGCTATTCTCCTTACGGATTTGAACCAGTTTCTGATAAGTATAGAAAATAGATTCTGGATTTGCCAGCGCTTCTTGAACATTGATTGCTTGATAGTTTGGATTCACTGCCAACCAAGGTTGACCTGTTGAGAAACCAGCGTTTTTGCTCTCGTCCCATTGCATAGGGGTACGGGCATTGTCACGACCAATGACACGGATACTGTCCATGATTTCTTCCATCGGAACGCCTTTTTCAAGAGCCTCACGCGCATAGTTGAGGGATTCAATATCTTCTACTTGTTCCAGCGTTTCAAACGGATAATTTGTCATCCCAATTTCCTCACCTTGGTAGATATAAGGAGTCCCTCTCATGAGATGAAGCAATATTGCAAAGGCTTTGGCAGATTTTTCGCGGTATACTTGATCATTTCCCCAGATTGAGACAATACGAGGGAGGTCATGATTGTTCCAGAAGAGCGAATTCCAGCCATCCTTAACTCCTAACTCTGTCTGCCATTTGTTGAAAATCTCTTTTAACTTAGCGATATTCAGCTCTTTTTGATAGTGCCATTTAGGCTGACCTTCCTGATACTGAAGACCGATATGTTCAAACTGGAAGACCATAGACAATTCTTGCCCCTTTGGATCAGAGTAGAGCTTAGCGATCTCTGGAGTTGCTCCCCAAGTCTCTCCTACTGTCAAGAGATTCTTATCTCCAAAGGTCGCCTGATTCATCTCCTTGAGATAAGGGTGGAGCATAGGACCATTATTGACTACTTTCTCGTCAGGAATTTTCCCAATCATGTCAATGACATCCATGCGGAAACCACCAATGCCTTTATCAATCCAGAAGTTCATCATCTCATAAATTTTCTGACGAAGTTTTTCATTTTCCCAGTTAAGATCCGGCTGTTTCTTACTGAAAAAGTGGAGATAGTATTGACCTGACTTTTCATCATATTCCCAAGCAGATCCACTAAAGATAGAATCTAGGTCGTTGGGTTCATCGCGCCAGATATAGTAGTCTCGCTCAGGGCTGTCAGGATTTTCACAGGCCTCGACAAACCATGCATGTTCATCTGAGGTATGATTGACCACCAAGTCCATGATGATACGAATATCACGCTTCTTAGCTTCCGCAATCAGTTGGTCCATATCCTCCATGGTTCCAAAAATCGTTGCAATCGCTTGATAATCAGCAATATCATAGCCATTATCATCCATAGGGCTGTCATAAACTGGAGAAAGCCAAATCGCTGTAATTCCTAACTTGGCTAGATAGTCTAACTTACTGGTAATTCCTGGCAAATCGCCAATTCCATCTCCGTTGCTATCCATAAAGCTCTTAGGATAAACTTGATAGACTACGGCATTGTGCCACCATTTTTCTTGCATCTTCTTACCTCATTATTTTAATAATCTACAGTCTATGATAGCGCTTTTCAGATTTTTATGCAAGCGTTTGCCTAATCTTTTTGATTCCTTTTTTTACTCCATAGTTTCCTAACTTCCATTTTTTTATTATAATAGAGGTCAGAGGTAAAAAAATGAAAAAACAAGCTTTTAGTTCTGAACAATATTTGAATCTACAGCGCGACCACATTTTGGAGCGCATTAACCAATTTGACGGCAAGCTCTACTTGGAGTTTGGTGGCAAAATGTTAGAAGATTTTCACGCTGCTCGTGTTCTTCCTGGTTATGAGCCTGACAACAAAATCAAGCTCTTGCAAGAATTGAAAGAGCAAGTCGAGGTTGTAATTGCCATTAATGCTAACAACATCGAACATTCCAAAGCACGTGGTGACTTGGGCATTTCTTATGACCAAGAAGTTCTTCGTCTGATTGACAAATTCAATGAATTGGGAATTTTTGTTGGCTCCGTTGTCATCACACAGTACGCTGGTCAACCAGCTGCAGATGCCTTCCGCAACCAACTTGAGAAAAACGGAATTGATTCTTATCTTCACTATCCAATCAAAGGATATCCGACGGATATGGATCACATCATTTCTCCAGAAGGTATGGGGAAAAATGACTACATCAAAACCAGTCGCAACTTGATCGTCGTAACCGCTCCTGGACCTGGTTCTGGAAAATTAGCAACCTGTATGTCCAATATGTACCACGACCAAATCAATGGTATCAAGTCTGGCTACGCTAAATTTGAAACCTTCCCAGTTTGGAATCTTCCCCTTCATCACCCGGTCAACTTGGCCTACGAGGCTGCCACAGCAGACCTTGATGATGTCAACATGATCGACCCCTTCCATCTCCAAACCTATGGAGAAACCACTGTCAACTACAACCGTGATATCGAAATCTTTCCAGTGCTCAAGCGCATGTTAGAACGTATCCTCGGAGAGTCTCCATACGCTTCTCCGACAGATATGGGGGTCAACATGGTTGGTTTTGCCATTATAGATAATGAGGCTGCTATCGAAGCTTCTAAACAAGAAATCATCCGCCGCTACTATCAAACTGTTCTTGATTTTAAAGCCGAAAAAGTTGGCGAAGCTGCTGTCAAGAAAATTGAGTTGCTCATGAACGATCTCGGCATCACACCTGCAGACCGTAAGGTTGCTGTTGCTGCACGTCAAAAAGCAGAAGAAACTGGTGGACCAGCCCTATCCCTTGAATTGCCAAGTGGGGAAATCGTCACAGGTAAGAACTCAGAACTCTTTGGCCCTACAGCAGCTGCCTTGATCAACGCCATCAAGAAATCAGCTGACATCGCTAAAGAAGTAAAACTAATCGAACCTGAAGTTGTTAAGCCAATCCAAGGTCTTAAAATCGATCATCTCGGTAGCCGCAATCCACGCCTTCATTCAAATGAAATCCTGATTGCACTTGCTATCACAGCTACAGAAAATCCTGATGCTGCCCGCGCTATGGAAGAACTTGGCAACCTCAAAGGAAGCGAAGCCCACTCAACCATCATCTTAACCGATGAAGACAAGAATGTCCTTCGCAAATTGGGCATCAATGTAACCTTTGACCCTTACTACCAATACGACCGCTTGTATCGTAAATAAAGATTTGAACCTCTCCACTCTCGGAGAGGTTTTCTCTATGTCTCAAGAGCCAGCTTTGTGTTATAATGAAAGGAGAAAACTGAAAGGATTTACCATGTCAAAAGAAGTTATTGTTGAAAGTTTTGAACTTGACCACACCATTGTTAAAGCACCCTATGTTCGCTTGATTGGGGAAGAAACAGGGCCAAAGGGAGACATCATCTCCAATTATGATATTCGCTTAGTGCAACCCAATGAAGACTCTATCCCTACTGCTGGCCTTCACACTATCGAGCACCTCTTGGCAAAACTCATCCGTACCCGCATTGACGGCATGATTGACTGTTCACCATTTGGGTGCCGTACAGGCTTCCACATGATTATGTGGGGACGTCATACTAGCGCTGAGATTGCAGCAGTTATCAAGGATTCGCTGAAAGAAATCGCTGAAACTACCACTTGGGAAGATGTCCCTGGAACAACCATCGAATCTTGCGGAAACTACAAGGATCACAGCCTCTTTTCAGCTAAAGAATGGGCAAAATTGATTCTCCAACAAGGAATCTCTGACGATGCCTTTGAACGTCATGTCATCTAATAATAAAAAAGAAACCAGCTTTTGAACTGGTTCCTTTTTTTATTTTCAAAATCTTGATTTAGGCTTTTTCACGAATGACCAAAACACCATCTTCCATGTCAGCTTCTAGGTGTTTAGCATCAAGGTTATCCAAGTGGAAGTCTGTGACTTTGTCACGGATTTGTTGTTCAACCACACGACGGAGTGGACGAACACCCATGACTTCATCGTAGCCTTCCTCAGTCATGTATTCTTTAGCAGCTTCGCTCACTGCCAAGTCAATGTCTTTCTTAGAAAGCGTCTTGTTAACTTCAACCAACATAAGGTCTACAATCTTAGAAAGATCTTCTTTGCTCAAGTGTGAGAATTCGATGACAGCATTGAAACGGTTAAGGAATTCTGGACGGAAGTAAGGTTTCAAACGATCCATCAATTCTGGCTTGTCCGCATCTTCTGTCAAGTTGGCTTCATAGCCAAATCCAGCATTTGAGGTCGCAATAATGACAGTGTTCTTGAAGTTTACTGTATTTCCTTGACCATCTGTCAAACGACCATCATCTAGAACTTGGAGGAGAAGGGTAATGACTTGAGGGTCAGCCTTTTCAATTTCATCCAAGAGAATGATAGAGTATGGATTGCGACGAACACGTTCTGTTAAGGTATTGCTATTGTCATCATAACCCACATAACCAGCTGTTGTACCGATTAGCTTAGAAACGGCTGTGCGGTCACTGTATTCAGACATATCCAAACGGATGATCGCATCCTTGGTTCCAAACATATCAAGCGCCAATTGCTTAGCAAGCTCTGTCTTACCAACACCAGTAGGACCTACAAAGAGGAAGCTACCGATTGGACGGTTACCTTCATCAAAACCAGCACGGTTACGACGGATAGCTTTTGCTACTGCTTCAACGGCCTTATCTTGACCGATTACCTTATCTTGCAAACGATGACCCATATCTTTCAAACGTTCGATGTCCGTAGCCCCCATTTGAGATACTGGAATACCCGTCATACGTTCTACAGATTCAGCCACATCGTTGACACTTGCAGTCACTTTCATATCTTCTGTATGGTTTTCGATTTTCTTTTCCAATTCTGCAATGCGTGTTTTATAGTTTAGAGCTGCTTCAAAATCTTCTGCCTCAACTGCTTTTTCTTGCTTGTCTTTTTCTGCCTCAATTTCACGTTCAACAGCATGAACATCTGTTACTGGATGCTGAGCTGCCAAGTGAGCCGCCGTAACATCGACAAGATCGATAGCCTTATCTGGCAAGCTACGTTGTGGAATATATTGAACAGAGTAATCAACGGCAGCTTTTAAGACTTCATCTGGCAAAATAACATTGTGGTGTTGTTGATAAAGATCTCGAATACCTTGAAGAATCTTGAAAGTATCTTCAGCAGATGGAGCATTAACCTTCACTTCGTTGAAACGACGAGCAAGGGCTGCATTTTTCAAGATAGTATTACGGTATTCATCTTGAGTAGTTGCGCCAATCACTGTCAATTCTCCACGTGAAAGAGCTGGTTTCAAGATATCAGCAAGACCTTTAGACCCTTGACCATCACCTGTGCTACCAGCACCAAGAATTTGGTGAATTTCGTCGAAGAAGAGGATAATATTTCCAGCTTCTTTGACTTCGTTTACCAAGTTTTGAATGTTTTCTTCAAAGCTACCACGGTATTGAGTACCAGCTTCAAGTCCAGAAATATCAATGGAAATAATTTCCTTATTCTTAATAGCAGCTGGAACATCACCATTCACAATAGCTTGTGCTAAGCCTTCGACAACGGCTGTCTTACCAACACCTGCGTCTCCGACTAAAACAGGATTGTTCTTGGTACGGCGTGAGAGGATTTCAGATGTTTCTTGAATTTCCTTGTTTCGTCCGATAACAGGATCCAGCTTGCCCTCACGCGCTTCTGCAGTCAAGTTTCGACCTAGTTTTGCAAGGACACCGTCTTGTTTCATACCTGAAGACTGTTGTTTCATTTGTCCATCAGCTTCTGCATTTCCTGGCAATTGACCAGTTGCACGATAGTGAGCAAATTCCTCAGGTGTGACTTCACGTCCATTAATCAAGTAACGGCGATTTTCAGAACTATATCCTCGCATACCACCCATCAATTGGTTAAATAAATCATCCATGTTGTTAAAATTATTAAAGTTGTTATTCATATTCTTTACCTCTTTTTGTTATTTATTATTACTTATATTGACTATCTTTGACCTTTGTTTCAAAAAATTTAGACTAGCTAAATCGCTACTCTAGGTACTATTTCTGGTTTTTCTTTTTCAAGCAGGAGTAGACTATCTTTACTTCTGAAGATTTCTAGATTAAACATAGACCCCACCTCTTTCTATTTTACTTTAAACAAGTGTTCTAGTAAGGTTTTCATTTACCTTACGTTCATAATATACTACATTAGTCAAAAAAGGTCAAGGAATTTGACTTTGATTGACCAATATTTTTTAAAAAGCAAAAACACCCTGAAACATCAGGGTGCCATTCTTACATCAAATACAAAATTGCTAAGGTCAGGAGACTTGCTAGAAGCCCTACTCCCCAAAAGAAGAAATCAACCTTCCACTCGCTCCAAGGATTTCCTTTACCAGACAATCCTCCAAGCTCAAAATGGTGATGCACAGGCGTCATACGGAAAATACGTTTGCCACCAGTCATTTTGAAATAGCCGACTTGCATCATGACCGAAGTTGTTTCAAAGACATAAATAATTCCGATAATCAAGAGAGTCCATTCTTGGTGGAGAGCCATTGAGATAGCTGCCAGCATTCCACCGAGAGCCAAACTTCCCACATCTCCCATAAAGACCTTGGCAGGCTTATGGTTAAAAACAAAGAAAGCAAGTAAACCACCAATCATGGCCAAAATCACCAGAAGAATATCCATCTGACCTTGCACATAGGCAATAACTCCATAGGCAGACAAACTAATCACAACGGAAATGCTAGCTAAACCGTCAATACCGTCTGTCAAGTTTACTGCGTTTGAAAAACCGACTAGCCAGAAAAGAGCGAAGACAATATAGAAAATCCCTAGATGCAGTTGGTAACCAAAGACAG
Organism: Streptococcus mitis; assembly: GCF_000960025.1. Taxonomy (GTDB): domain Bacteria; phylum Bacillota; class Bacilli; order Lactobacillales; family Streptococcaceae; genus Streptococcus; species Streptococcus mitis_DH. The sequence goes on from NZ_JYGQ01000004.1 coordinate 225,149, forward strand.
AAAGCATATCGCCACCGCGCTCATAGAAAAGGTAGAAAATAACGCCACCTAGAAGCTGAAGAGCCAATTTCTGCTTGGGATTTAGCCCCTCATTGATTTTTCGGAAGACCTTAAGGAAGTCATCTAAAAATCCGATTAAACCATAAAGAACCAAGATAAATAAAATCATACCGACATTATTGCTGAGTTGATTACTAAATAGGGCGAAAAAGAAAGCAACTAAAACAGAAGCAATTAAGAAAACCAAACCTCCCATGGTAGGAGTCCCAGCTTTTGCCTGGTGCTGTTTGACATCCTCATGCATCTGCTGGCCTGTAATTTGCGCCTTTCTATAAAATTGGATAAAGGCTGGAATTCCTACTAAAGTTAGCAAAAATGTCACAATTCCAGCACTGATAGAAATAAACATATTAGTCTCCTAAAGTTAATTTAATTTTTTTAATGTTTTTGATAGCTGTATTAGTCCGAACATCCTGCTTCTGAACGACGGAACCTGAACCTTCAAATTCCAGCTCGATATCCAACCATTTAGCAAAGGTCTCGGCAGTCTCTTTTTTCCAGCCATACATGTCTGGAATTTCTTCTACCTTATCCGATAAAAGGAGAACTTGTTGGTTTGGTGCAAGATTGGTCCCTTCTTCTACAGAAGTCTCTTTAATCTTTGTTCCAGTACCTACAACGATTGGTTGCACAATATTTCGGCGTAAGGCTTCCGCCAAATCACCAGGTGAAATATCCTTGATGCTAGGCATTGCATAAGAAGACTCTGTCGTCACTTGATCTAAATTCTTAGCAGGAGATTGAAGATTGAGAGATTCTTTCATAGCTGAAGCTCTTTCAAGAATTGGGTTGGCAAATTCTCCCAATTGGATACCTGAATAATGTTCAGGCTGTTGAACCGTTACATACAAGATAAAATCAGGATTTTCAGCAGGGTTCATAGCCACAACCGAGAAAATGTAGTTGGTAGAACCAACCAAGTAGCCTCCATTTTTCTCGTCAGCGATTTGGGCTGTACCAGACTTGAGGGCTACATTTTGACCTGGAACATTGACAGTTGCTTTTCCTGTACTATGATTGTACATAGTTCCATATCTAGGATCCGTTCCTACCAAGACCATGTGAGTACGAGTTTGGCTAGCTGCATCTTTCGAAACGGGATTTCCTACGATTTCTTTTTGAGATTTACGAACGGTTTGATCATTTGGATCATACAAGGCCGTAATAAATTTAGGCTCTAACATGACGCCATCATTGGCAATGGCTGTAAAGGCACGAATCATTTGCGTCTGAGTTACTGAAATCCCTTGTCCAAATGAACTCTGAGCAATATTAACAATATTGTCAGCTGGAAGTTGTCCTGCATATTCATCTGTCAAACCAAAACGAGTTGGAACCCCAAATTTAAAGCGGTTTAGATAATCCAACCACGTAGCATCACCCATTTTCTGCTCAAGAAGTGTCATCCCAATATTACTTGAGTGAGCAAATCCTTGAGAAAATGTCATCATACCACCACCGGTCAAACCTTCATTAACGTCCCAATCTCGAATCGTCGCATCCGCTATTTTTAATTCACTGCTATTGAAGTATTCTCCACCTGGGAAGGTATTGTTATCAATAGAAGAAGCTAACGTCATGACCTTCATGGTTGATCCTGGTTCGTAATTACTTTGATAAAGAATATCACGCCAAACAAAGTCCTCAGTGATTCCTTCTTTAGTATCTGCATTAAAGGTAGGTCGTTGGGTGGTAGCGAGGATTTCACCGGTCTTTGCACTGACCAAGGTCGCGGTCATATACTTACCTTTTACTTTTTGTAGAAAGGCATCCATCTGAGTTTCCATGAAAGATTGGAGCGGGCTAGACAATGTTGTATAAACATCCTTGCCATCCACAGTTTGTTGCGATACCTGTTCTGTACCTGGTACGATATTTCCTACACGGTCTTTTTCATAGGTAATAATACCGTCTGTCCCCGCAAGAATGGTATTTAACGAACTCTCTAGACCAGAGGTTCCTAATAAACTCTTACTGCCGTCCTCATTTTCATGGAGTTGGGCTAAACCAATAAAACTAGAAGCAAATTGGCCATTTGGGTAACTTCTGTTAGGGCTAGTTGTAAAGTCAATCCCTTCCACACTAGCATCTTTCAAATCTTTTTTAATCGCCATCATATTGGCATAGGTAATCCCATTTCCTTTTGCACCAAAGGAAACTTGAGTTAGATTTGGTTGAGCTAATTGCTCTTTCACATAAGCTTCATCCATATCCAAATACTTATGGAAGACTTCAGCTACCTTATTAAACTGCGAATCCTCTACATAAAGAATTTTACCCGTTGCTGACTTGTATTTTTTATCAATAACAGCATAGACGTTATAAGAGGTCGCATCTTCAGCGATAGGCACTCCATTTCGGTCATAGATAGTTCCGCGTTTGGCAGGTACTGTTCGAGTTGTTTGGTGAACCTTTTTAGCCTCTTTTACCAAGTCAGTACCAAATATATTACCTTTTGCGATAATATACGCAAAATTAGCCAAAAAGAGGGCGAAAAGGGCAACAGCTACAAAGCTGAGGTACTTGCCAACTATCCTACGGTTTTTTGCTGGAGATTTACGATTTTTTATCGCAAATCGGGTTATTTTTTCTGTCCATTTCATATCTTACTCCGCTGTTCGGATATTTTCATTATTCAATTTCAAATCTTTTTTATCTGCAATCTCTTTCAAGCGCTCTGAACGAATCAATTCATTCACTTCCTGCTTAGCATCATCGAGCTCTGTCTTCTTTTCCTCTATCTGCGCATTGATTTTTGTTAAATCACTTTGCACTTGCAAGAGTCGTGTCTGCATAAAGATAATGCTCACTGCTAAAACGAGAGCCGTAAAAGCGATGGAAAGATAAAAAGCCTTCTCCACACGTGAGAATTTTTTTATACGATTCTGCAAGAATTGACTGGTTGTTTCTTTCTTATCTGCCATCTTTTCCCCTCTTACTTGTGAATTTTTCTGGCCACGCGCAACTTAGCTGAGTGCGAGCGGTTATTGGCTTCTAATTCTTCTGCACTTGGCAAGATTGGCTTACGGGATACCAATTCCATCTTGGGCTTGAGATCATCTGGGATGAAGGGTAAACCTTTTGGAACTTCCACTGTTGAAGCTTCCTTGAACAATTGCTTGGTCAAGCGGTCTTCTAAGGAATGAAAGGTAATCACTGAGATTCTACCATCTAGAGCCAACATCTCCATAGCCTGCTGGATGGATTCATCTGCTGCTCCCAGTTCATCATTGACTTCAATTCGAATAGCTTGGAAAATCTGCTTGGCAGGATGGCCCTTTTTCTTGAGTTCCTTGGCAGGTTTGGCAGATTTGATAATTTCTGCTAACTCAGTCGTTGTCTCGATTGGCTTGACTTCCCGAGCTTGTTCAATCTTACGCGCAATCTGTTTAGAGAATTTATCCTCACCATACTTGAAGAAAATACGAACCAAGTCATGATAGTCATAGTGGTTCACCACCTCATAGGCTGTCAGACTAGCATCCTGATTCATGCGCATGTCTAGTGGCGCATCCTTTTTATAAGAAAAACCACGCTCACGCTGGTCCAATTGAGGACTAGACACTCCCAAGTCATAACAAATTCCATCAATTTCCTGAACACCAGCTTCGCGCAAACGTGCCTGTAAATGACGGAAGTTATCCTTTATAAAAGTCACCATCCCTTTTTCGATATAGGGTGCCAAACGTTTTTGCGCATTGTCAATGGCATTCTGGTCCTGGTCAAAGGCATAGAGATGGCCTTTTTCACTTAATTTACTTAATAAATATTCGCTATGGCCCGCTCCACCTAAAGTCGCATCAACGTATATACCGTCAGGCTTTACGTCGAGCATATCAATCGTTTCGTGGAGTAAGACCGTTACATGATGAAATTCTTTTGTCATATCTTATCTATTTTACCACAAATCTGACTAGCTTGCACTAGTCAGACAAATAGGGCAAAAACAAGTAAGATTTCTTTAAGAAATATGTCAAATATGCTTGACATTCACTCCATAGAAGAATATAATATAGTCAAATATATACGACATAAAGCAGAAAGGAGTCCAGATGAATCGTGTGAAAGAATTTCGCAAGGAACTAGGCATTTCTCAGCTCGAGCTAGCCAAGGATATCGGTGTCTCGAGACAGACCATCAATATGATTGAAAACGACAAGTACAATCCAACCCTGGAACTCTGTCTCAATCTCGCCCGCAGCCTCCAAACTGACCTCAACAGTCTCTTTTGGGAGGAAGATTTTTAAAAAAGGAGCCAACTCATGAAAAAAGAAACCTTTACTGAAAAACTCATCAAACGCACATACGGTATTTCTGGTCCCCTTGACGAATACAAACGGCGTGAGGCCGATCGTATCGGTAACCAAGTCTTTATCATCCTCTTTTATCTGATGATTTTCGGAAATCTTATTCCACTCCTTCTGGCCTATAAATACCCTCAAGAAGTGGCTCTAATCTATCCTCCTCTGATTCTAGTGATTGCCCTCATCGCTGCTGGCTATGTCACCTACCAAATGAAAAAAACAGGGATTACAGCTATTGATCCAGATATGCTGAATGAGAAAGAAAGCAAGCAACTATACTACCCAGGTCTGAAAGCAGGTTTGTTCTTTGGTCTATGGATGTTTTTTATAACTCCTCTTCTCAGTATACTCATAGGTGAAGGTCAGGACTATTTTCATTCTCTCCTCACTATAAGAAATGGTGTATCAAGCATTCTCGGTTCTATCTTCTTCGGAGCAAGCATACAGTTCCTCATCTCCCATCGCATTGCAAAAACTAAGAAAGATCAAGATGAGGATTAGGAGGTGCCCTATGAAAAAAGAAAAGAAACAGTTACGTCATCCTGGTCTGAAAGCAGGTTCGATTTATGGAATAGTGATATTTTTTATAATTCCACTCATTGATACCCTAACAAGTGAAAATCCAAATTTTATCAGTTCTCTTCTAAATACAAAACATATTTTTAAAACTATACTGGGAGCTTTCTTTTTCGGAGTGATGATGCATATTGTCGACTCACTTCGTATTGCAAGAGCTAAAAAAGACCAGAATTAGGAGGTGCCCTATGAAATCATTACTAACTTTACTTACCTATCATCTTTTGTTCAGTTCCCTGATCATCTTCATCATCGTTTCAGGGAACTTAATCAGAGAGATATTCCTCGTGCTAGTCTTTGTTCCAGCCCTTAACAAAGGACTGACTTATCTAAAGATTGACTCCCCAAAAACGCGCACACTCAACTTAGCACTATGCTTTATGATTCTATCTTTACCACAACTGATGCTCATCTCAAGCGATTGGAAATATTATTTACTGCTGACTATCGCTAGCCTTTCTTCTATCACTTATCTTTATTATCTCTATCAATTCGTAAAAGAAAGTCAGTAAAACCACTCATTTAGGAGGTTACTAGCATGAAAAAAGAAGACTTCACCACTCGCCTACTTCGAAATCTCTTTCACATCCAAGGCCCTTTTGATGAATGCCGACAAGAGATTATCTACAAGGCTTGTGCCCGTTCTATGGTTCAAATCGTTTATTCTTCCTTCTTTCTCTTCTTGTTTTATCTATTATTTGGACGCTTCATAGAAGCCGTTCGCTATGCTATGCCCTACGTTTACTCTGGACTCATTTTTTTCATTACCTTAAAAACTCAAAGAGCCGTCAAAGAACTCCACTTGGAAAAAGATGACAAGTCAGAAATCATCCTCAAAACCTACAGCAAAGCCCAAATCAAATTCCGAAGCTGGATTGTGTTTATCGGTCTTCAGATTGGCCTCTTTACCCTACTCATCTTTCATAAAGTCTTCGTTCAGCAGATGTCCCTTTCAGATTTTGGAAAGTTGCTCATGCAATTCGATAAAAGTGTTCCTTTCCTGATGTATGGTCTGATTATCGGTAGCATTTTTGGAACCCTGACCTACGGATTTCTATCACTACAAGAGGAGAAGACTCCTAAAAATACCAAACAGAAGGAGAAAAGCAAGCAATGACTTCACTATACGATTTTTCAGTCTTGAACCAAGACAATCAAGAAACTCCACTAGAGACCTATCGTGGTAAGGTTCTCTTGGTTGTCAACACTGCTACTGGATGTGGTTTAACGCCCCAGTACCAAGGACTTCAAGAACTCTATGATCGCTATCAAGAACAAGGTTTTGAGATTTTAGACTTCCCTTGCAATCAGTTTATGGGACAAGCACCAGGCAGCGCAGAGGAAATCAACACCTTCTGTAGCCTACATTATCAGACCACCTTCCCACGTTTTGCCAAGATAAAGGTCAACGGTAAGGAAGCAGATCCTCTCTATGTTTGGTTGAAAGAACAAAAATCTGGCCCACTGGGAAAACGAGTCGAATGGAATTTCGCTAAGTTTCTTATCGGTCGTGATGGTCAGGTCTTTGAACGCTTCTCTTCAAAAACAGACCCAAAACAAATTGAAGAGGCGATACAAAACCTACTATAATTTCACAATCTCACTATTATTAGTTCTCCTTTAGCCTAAGAATAGTGGGATTTTTTGATGGGCTTTGACTTGAATAGGAAAACACCCCATGATATGAACCATGAAGTGTTGTAAAAATGATACATTCATAGCAGACAAGGCACTACTGACTGCTATTCTTGACTCCTGAATATGTATAGGTCCTATTTCTAGGACACGCTTTTTCCGTTACCACCCTAAAATAAAAGCTATGCTCCCGCCCATCCTTGGCATTTTCCTTGTTTAAGACAAAGTAGTTTTTCTGATTCATCGCCATGGTTCGTAGAATGTCATCAATCAAGAAAGTCAAGGGTACGTTCATGGCAGAGTATTTTTGAAAATCCTCTTCAAAATGAATATAGTTATCTGAAAAATAATCCATCTGCAGTTTGTTTTCATACAGCTCTTTTCTAGTCATAAACTCCCTCCTCCCACAGCCGAATTTCTAGGATATCTGCAACCTCTATCAACCTATATCCCTCGTTTGTCCTAATAGATAGAGTCTGATGTGATAACTCCCTCACCTCACCGATGATAGTCGCCTTCTGCTTCTTTTCCTTTACCACAAAACTTCCCTTAAGTTGGCCAACATAAAGCTGAGAAAGCAAGTGCAACTTCTCATCTGGAGTCAAATCCGTCGAAAAATCAACACGGCTTTTTTCTTCACTGAGCGAACTGGTGTGTTCTGAGAGGTAAAATCCCATCCACTTCTGCATCCCTGGATCTTGATAATCTCGCGCGGATTGAAAAGGTAAATAAGAACGATCAATCATTTTAATCCATCTAATCCTCCAGCAGAATGTCCCCCAATCAGCTTGCTTCTAGCAAGACTCCTAGAGGCTTCTTCCAGTGCATTGGCCTTTAAGAGAGAAGTGAAACCAAATTGTTCCCGAATGGAGTCAATGGCCGTCTGGAGCCTTTCTTCTTTTTCTAACTTGTTAACATCATCAAAGAGGGAGATCAATCCAAAGGACTCGTCTACAAATCCTGAATAGTTAACTCCGACACTTCTGACCGCTCCTGACGTGTATTTGTTATGAAATAGCTTCAAAACATAATCCGTTAAGACAGCTGTATTATTGGTCGGTTCGACCTTCATTTGTGTGTGAATAGACGGCCTGACCTCCTGTTTAGAGAAACCGACATAGATAGAGACAAGGGTTGTTTTCTTACCAGACCTTCTCAATCTAATAGCTACTTGCTCCGCCATTTCTCGGATAATAATTTCAATATCCCGTAGCTTCACGTAGTCTCTCGGCAAGATTTGAGAATTCCCCAAGCCCTTGGATTTGGCTTTATAGGGCTTATGAACATTGCTTTCATCAATTCCGTTAGCATGAAACCACAAACGCAGGCCAGCCTGACCCAGAGCTTTCTTTAACTGGTCGGGATTGCTGATTGCTAATTCCTTGATGGAAAAAATCCCCAGAGCATGCAAGCGTTTCTCCATCCGCCTGCCAATTCCCCAAAAGTCGGTCATCTTGGGAATGGACCAGACCTTCTCTTCCACATCCTGGTAAGACCAGTTGGCCCTCATGGTCGGAGTGTACTTAGCCTCATTATCCAGAGCCAACTTGGCCAGTAAAGGATTGGCATTTGACATACCTACTGTAGAGTAGATCCCTGTCTGCCTCCAAATATCCCTCTGAATACGAGCAGAAAGCATATCCAGCTTGTCTTTGCGAGAGAGACTCTTGTCTGAAATGAAATAATTAAGTGAACTAGTCAGGTCAATAAAGCCCTCATCGATAGAGTAGGGATAAATATCATCTGGACTGCCATAGTTTTGAAAGATTCGCTGGATTTCCATATTGACCGCGATGTACTCATCCATCCTAGGTGGCACAATCAAGGTCACTTGAGCCCAATCTTCGATGTAACGAACATAGTCTGAGTCGGTAGGTAGCCCTTGCTTTCGAGCATTGTAATAGGAAAATTTACGGGTCTTGATATCAAAGGGCAGATCATAGGCCCGACCAACATTTGACTTGCCAAAAATCTTCTTAAACAGGGGAGAGGAGGCTAGGATAAGACCAGTGGAATTATCCGCGCGACTCATGACACAAAGCGAAGTCTTCAGCGGATGCAAGCCCCTTTTCACACACTCGACACTGGCATAAAAGGATTTCATATCGACAAAGGCAATGTCACTTTTGGGCTCTCTGGAATAATCAAAGTAGCCCATAGACTAACCCTCCATCGGCACAAAGTTTCCAACGATAATGCCAACAATCCGAGGATCTTCCTCATAGGAGATGAAAATATCCTTGTATTTAGGATTGATAGAGACCAGACGCAATCCATTCTCCTCTCGATAGACCCGTTTGATATAGGTCTGGTTGTTGCAAACCACTGCATAAACCGCCCCGTCATAGTCAAATCCTGTCTCTCGAATCAGAGCCACTGAACCATTTTGGTATTTAGGTTCCATGGAGTCCCCAGACACCCATGACGCAAAATCATGAGCCAACTCCTCATTAAAGTAAACTGTATCAAAATTCTGATCATCGTAGACTGAAGCCCCAATCCCTGCTGACATGCGTTCATAAACACGGTACTCGTAGAGGCGCTCTGGCATAGCTGTCACTTTCTGGGCTTGCTCCTCTTGAGATAGGTTGCGAGCATAGAGAACAACCTTCTCCTGCCCTTGCTTGGAGAGGCTATGGTAGAGACGGACAATCTCGATCTGAGTAAAATATCCTTTTGGTACTTTTAAAATATTCTCTAGCTGAAACACCTTCTCCTTGGACGGTTCCTTGACTCCACGTTCCCAAGCTGAGTAAGCCTGGAAACTAATCCCAAGTTGCTCTGCAATTTCCTTCTGTGTCAGTTTTAACTCTTTCCTCCGAGCCTTTAATTTTTCTGGCTGATACATACTTCACCTCCTATTATGATGCTTTAATGGACATTATCTCCCTTAGAAAGACTAATCGATGCTTGAATCTATATTTTCAAAACTCAACCAATATGGTTTAGTTTTATTATATAAAAAAAGTAGACAAATGTCCACTAGGAAAAGCAGAAACATCGTGAGTTTTATACTCAATGAAAATCAAAGAGCAAACTAGGAAACTAGCCGCAGGCTGTACTTGAGTACGGCAAGGCGACGTTGACGCGGTTTGAATTTGATTTTCGAAGAGTATTAATCAAACTAAAAGGACCTAGCCCTATACAATACAGAACTAAATCCTTTGAATAAATAATTGATCTAACTTTTAAAATTCCTACAGAAATTCCAGTTTTTCTCTATTTGATACCAGACATTAGTTTTTCAATACGTGGAACGTAGAAGAGTAAGATAATACCGAATACAATCGTAATTCCTCCAACAATTCCATAGTAAGCCACTTCAGTTTCGCTTGTATAAAATTTTACAATTTGAGCATTGATAGCTTGGGCAGCTGCATTACTCAAGAACCAGATAGACATCATTTGTGCTTGGAAGGATTTTGGTGCTAACTTAGTAGTGACTGATAGACCAATCGGCGAAATCAGCATTTCCCCTACAATCACAATAGCCCAACTCATAATCAACCAGAGAGAACTGACCTTAACATCTGTCCCAAAGAGCATCCCTGGTAACATCATCCACAAGAAGGATAGACCTGCTGCTAATAAACCGTAAGCAAATTTCTTAGAAGAGGACGGTTGCTTTTTACCCATTTTCCCCCACAACCATGCAAAAATCGGCACATAAATCATAATGAAAAGGGGATTGATACTTTGGAAAAAGCTAGATGGGAAATGAATCTGATTCCCAAATACATTAAAGTAAAGTCGAGTTTGATCATCCGCAAATAGAGCGAGAACAACAGAACCCTGCTCCTCAATAGACCAGAAGAGTACCCCAGCTATAAATAGAGGAATGTAGGCAAATACTCGAGATCTCTCAGTAGCAGTTATTTTCTGACTAGATAAAATTTTGAAGAAATAGTAGATTGGAATAATTACAGCAATCACTGTAAAGATATTAACAATCATATCCACGTTAAACTGGTGAGTAAAGACTAAACCTATAACCACAAGAATAACCATGACAAGTGTAATCAACAAGCGTTTAATCAAGGTCTGCTGGTCCTTCTGTGAAAGTGGATCAGTAGGGTAAAGACTTGATTCAGGCAGGTATTTCTTCCCATCTAAAACATACTTCACCAGACCAAAGAACATCCCAATGGCAGCTAATGAGAAACCTAGATGGAAATTGACTTCCTGACCTAGATAACCCACTAGATAAGGGGCAACGAAGGCACCTAAGTTAATACCAAAGACAAAGATACTAAAACCTGCATCCCGTCTATCATCCTCTTTCTCATAAATTCCCCCAACCATATCTGAGATATTGGGTTTTAAAAATCCAGTACCAAAGATAATCAAGGCAATAGAAAGATAGAGAGCCACTTGTCCAAAAGGTGTTGCCAAAGCAATATGCCCTAGCATAATCAGAATCCCACCGTAAAAGACAGTCTTACGACTTCCTAAAATACGGTCACTGACAAAACCACCGATAACCGAGGACAAAAATACCAGCGAGCCATAAATCGCCATAACCGATGCAGCTGTGGTCTTATCCATTCCCAATCCACCATCTTGCACACTATAGTACATATAGTAAAGTAGGATAGCTCGCATCCCATAGTAAGAAAAGCGTTCCCACATTTCTGTAAAGAAGAGGGTGGACAAGCCCATAGGATGTCCAAAAAATGTTTTCTGTTTTTCCATATATATTCTCCTTTAACGATATAATAATTCATTTTACAGAATTTTCAAATAAATGTCAAACAAATCCTGTTTGTTTTAGAAAATTTTCTGAAAAAATCACACGTCTCAGACTTAATTCCACCATAAAAATCCGTTTCAGACTAACTTCCACTTCGGTCAGGCAAGTGGAAGTTACTTTGAAAAATCACCTTTAAAAATTTGCTCTTGTTTAGTTTAAAAAATATTTCAAACCTTGAAAAATACTTATCCTTTCCTCTTCAGTAAACAAAAACATCCCTATGCAAAACTTGTAATTACTAAAATACAAGCCAATAAGCATAGAGATGTAAAACTATTACACATTAAATAATAGAAATTGTGTACGAAATTTCTCAATTAGTTTTCGCTAGTAAATATCATTTCCAACAAACGCCCTCTCAATTCCTTATCCTGATGATGCAAGATATTCATTAACTCATGAGAATTTTTGGCATTAATGAATTGATGTAATAATCTATCTTTTAATTCATATGGAAGGGAAGCCATCTTTAGTAGTCTAAAAACTTCGTCATTTAGGGATGTCCTTTTATTGTCTTTCCATTCAAATCTAGCTGTATCATTCTTATTTGGCAATTCAATTATAGACACATTCGTTCCTTTAAAATGAATTCTATGTTTTCTATTGCTTGGAACGATACTAGAATCTCCTTGTAATGTTAGCTCTATCATCCCCATTTCCCAGTCGATTGATAATCTTGTTTTATATCTTTGACCATTTTGATCTTCAATCATTTCAAAAGAATGTTGTTTGCCTGGGAATACATACCAATCTACAACTTCAGGTAAATCAACACCCATATCTATCTCAGAACCAACCAAGGGAATGATTGCACCACTTTTTGCAAACACAGGTATAGTCGAGATGTCTCTATAAACACTTAACTTCACACCACCTGTGTATTTTTTCTCTGAAAAGAAGTCATACCATTCACCTTCAGGGAACCATACATCCACTTTTGCAGATTGGAATGCCAAGTCCATCTTTTCTACAACGGGAGCCACCATCAGTTCTGTTCCAAAAAAGTATTGATTTGGAACATTATAACTCTCATCATTCTCTGGGTAGAAATAATACATTGGGCTGATTAAAGGGGCACCTTCCTCATGTGTCTGTACATTCATGGTATATAGATATGGAATCATCTGATGTCTCAAACGTAGGTATTTCTTCATAATCTTAGATGTTGTTTCTGAAAAAAACCAAGGTTCTTTACTATTGAAGGGACTTCTAGAACTATGTAATCGAGTAATCGGACTAAAAACGCCAAACTGTAGCCATCTGGTTTGTAGCTCTTCGTCATAATCCCCCAGCATGTGCCCACCGATATCATGGCTCCACCAACTATAACCGATATTTGATGCTGTCGCTGTAAAATAAGGTTGAAATCTTAAGGAATTCCAACTAATAATAGTGTCCCCTGAAAAACCAACAGGGTATCGGTGACTACCCGGCCCTGCATATCTTGATAAAATCAAACCACCTTCTGCATTTTTACAACTATCCTGATAATGATAATGGTTTAAAAGCCACAGTGGATCCAACATGCCTTGTGTCCCTTGTTGCCAGTCAATCCACCAAAAATCTACTCCCTGCTTTTCTAGCTCATAATGAACATCTTTAAAGTAGGATTCCCTAAAAGAGGGATTAAAAAAATCAAAAATAGCAGGTTCTTCTAGTTCTACATTTAACCCCAATCGTTTGGCGACTCGAGGATAAGCTTCTTCATAAGCCCGTATACCATCAGCAGGATGGACATTTAAAGAGAGTTTTAACTTTCTATCATGAAGTTGTTGCAATAACTGTTCTGGATTAGGTATTAAGTTTTTATTCCAACTATATCCTGTCCAGCCACTTCCAAAACGGGCTGGAATGTCAGTTATATGCCAATCCATATCTAACACACCGATAGATAATGGAATTTTCTCTGTTTCAAATCTGTCTATTAAATCCAAGTATTCATCCGACGTATAAGGCCAATATCTACTCCACCAATTGCCTAAAGCATATCTTGGCAACAAGGGTGTTGAACCAGTCAAATGGTAAAAGTCTCTGATTGCTCCTCTATAATCATGCCCATAGGCAAAGAAATAGAGGTCAATTTGATTTTCTCTCTCAATATAACCAGACTGTTCATCCCAAATAAATCCTTGAGAATCATCCAATAAGGCTATACCATTTCGGCTAATAATTCCATCTTCTAACGAGATTGCTCCATCTGCCTTATCTAGAGTCCGAGCTGTTCCTTTTAACGTTTCAATAGATTCACCAAAATACCAGCGACTACCATATACAGCAAAATTTCCTTTTAATTCTATAAATAAATTTTCGGCGTTAAACTCTCCTTTATTAAAGTGCAGATGAAAATAGTCCGTCATAATATCTAGTACGTTTGATGTCTCGATATAATCTAACGAAACTTGGCCAAAATCTCTATTATAGATAAGTTGTGTAGTTCTATCCTCAAAACTTCCAGTTTGAGAGTATTCTAACCTTACTAACTTGTCTGTTAATACAGAGATTCGATAAAACTCTCCCTTAAAAATTTTCAATTTGTTGTCCTCCTTTTAGTAAATTTCTTTACCTTATCAAACATTTTATTTGTTATCGTTACATTCATCAATCCGCAAAAAGCAAATCCCCCAAATGTAAATACGTAAATAGCTGTTAAAACTCGTTCTGGACTACTAAAACTCATATACAGTATAGAAATATTAAATAAAACCAACATGATAGCTTGTATTGGATTTAAAATACAAATTAATACGCTATTTACAATACTATTTTTTAGATTATCTTTAAATAGACCAATATAGGGAAAAACAACACTCATAAAAAGTATTATAACAAATAAAAAGGGCAACACTAACAATAAACTATACTCTGAAAGTAAACTTGAATAGCCCCAAAGACAATAGTTCACATATAAAAGTAATTCTATTAGGAGGATAAACAACCAAATAAAAGTTGATTGTTTAAAATTTTGTCTAAAGATCCGAAAATAATGATAAGCAATATCGGTATCTTTACCTTTTAAAATACGATACCACATTGTCGTAAGAGAAGTTAGTGATGCCCCAATTGTAACTATTGGAATACAACTCACAATAAATAGAGTATTTAAAATAATTAAATCTGTCAAAAAAGTTAAAATTCTAACCATTTTTCCATCTAATGAAAATAATTTTTGCATAATAGATATCTCCATAAAATCGATTGCCTTAACTCTATATTTTATAATGTCAGTTGTACAAAAATATTACCTAAATTATTTAAAAAACATTTCCAAATTTCTTTAAAAATTAGAATAAAGGAAGCGAGATAATCTGATGTTATCAGTCTCGCTTCCTATAATTAGCTAGTCCCTTGTTCATACAACCAAGAGTTCATATAAAATATTACTCTTTTACTTCTTTTTGGTAACGATTATATGCTTCCTGTTGAATCTTCATAAATTCGTCCAATCCCATATTCTTAAGAGTTTCTTTGTATGAGTCCCATTCTTTTTCTATGCCGCCTTCAACTACCCATTTAGATGCTTGTTGTTTGACATAAGATTCAATACTCACATAGATTGATGATAATTTGTTAAGTTCTTCTTGTGAATAAATCACATTAGGGTAAGCTGGCAACGCAAATTGTTTCAAATCTTGGTCCATCTTCAATTTCAATCCATCACCTTGTGTTTGATCGATTTCTACGCGACTATTGATATCATCGCTTACGTATTTAGGACCAAAATCTCGAAGTGAATTAATCCATGCCCATTCATCAGCTGATTTACCATCTTTAGGAGGTAACACTTTAAACTTATCACCATTCTTTTCAGTAGCTATTCCAAATGATCCATAGAAATTCTGAATACTTGCTTCATCTGTATATAATTTATCCAACCATTTCAATAATTTAGCAGGGTTTTTGCTCTTATTTGTAATCAAAATTTCATTTCGACCATAGTTGTAATGATCTGGATCAGAAAAGACATATTGTTTACCATCCATACCTTTTAAAGCAGGTAGAGCAATATATTCACTTGAATGTAAGCCAAACGTGGCATCTGCTGTCCAACCACTAGAGACACCTACTCTAGATACTCCCTTATCCATACGTTTTGCTACACTCATAGAGGTATCTTCTGTAAAGATTTCCGGATCAATCAAACCTTTTTTATAAGATTCGTGCATTGCTGCAATCCCTTGTTTATAGCTTTCTTCTGTACGAAGGTAGACTGGTTTTCCATCTTTTACAGACATTTCATATGTATTATCTGCCCCTAAACGATTATTGAACGGAAGAATATATGAGAATGTTGGATCAAAGTTTCCTGCTCCGAATGGAATTTCATCAGAAGCGTCTCCATTTCCGTTCGCATCTTTATCCTTAAATTCTTGTAGTACTTTTACTAAATCATCATAAGTTTCTGGAACCTTTAATCCTAAATTATCCAGCCACTTTTTATTAATAAATAGCTGATTAGCTACAGTAGGACGCATCGGTAATTTTTTAGGTAGACTGTAGATATGACCATCTGGTGAAGTAATCATAGCTTTAATCTTAGGTTCTTTCTCCATAGCCTTAGTTAAATTTGGCATGTTTTCTTTGATTAAATCTTCCAATGGAATAAATAAAGATTGGTTCTGAGCAATTTCTGAATCTGTAAAAGCATTTGAACCTAAAAATGCATCTGGTAAATCTCCACTAGCAACCAACACAGATTTCTTATCTGCCCAATCTGCAGCTACAAGTGTATCCCATTTAACATCGATACCTGATTCTTTGGCAGAATCAGTTAGAAAACCTTTATGATAATCTTCCCCCCAGTCAGACCAACGAACAGTTGTGATTTTATAAGAATCTTCTCCAGACTTATCATCCTTATTCGCATTATTAGAATTTGCACAGGCTGTTAAGCCAGCAAGTGTAACTGTTCCTAAGAACAAATATGTAAATGATTTATTTTTCATGTTTTCTCCTATTCTTTCAACGCGCCAATCATTACGCCTTGATTAAAATATTTTTGAACAAAGGGATATAGCAACATTATCGGAGCGGTTGAAATAACAATTGCTGCATATTTCATCATATCGGCTTTGATACGAAGATCTGATGCAACTTCTCCTGTTGCTTGCGATTGTAACATTTGATTACTAATTAGTAAACGTCGTAAAATTAATTGCAATGGTTGTAAATTTTCATTCGTTAAATAAATTAAAGCATTAAACCACGAATTCCAAATACCAACTGCAGTCCAAAGTCCAATAACTGCTATAATAGCTTTTGATAAAGGAACGACTATCTTAATAAAATAACGAATTGTACCACATCCATCAATTTGCGCAGCCTCCCACATCCCGTCTGGAATACTATTATTAAAGAAAGTTCTAGCAACAATAATATTGTATGATGAAACCGCAAAAGGGATTACCATTACCCAAAATGTATCAATTAGGCCAACATTCTTTACTGTTAAGTAGGTAGGAATCAAGCCACCTGATACGAACATAGGGATTATGTATAGAATACTCATCCATTTTCTACCAACTAATTCTTTTCTAGATAAAGCATAACCAGCTGGAATATTGACTACTAAAGCAACTAAGGTCCCAACAACAGTATATAAAATGGTATTTAGATAGCTACGTAAGAATAAAGGTTGTTGAATAAGACGTAAATATCCATCTAATTTCCATTCTCTAGGAATAAACCATACCTTTCCATTTGCAACATCTGAAGGATTACTAAAAGATGCAATCACTACAAACCATAACGGATAAACAATTAACAGGATAAGGAAAATTGCTAAACCATAGGTAACTATATCAAATAATAATTCAGAGTTTGTTTTTCTTGATTTATGAAACCATCTCACTTTAAGCACTCCTTCCTTTAAAAAAGACCCGTTCTAGTATATCTTTTTGAGAACCAGTTAACAGATAACAAAATTATTAGATTGACTACGGTGTTAAATAACCCTATAGCTGTCGAATAACTATACTGAAAATTCACCATACCAACTTTATAAACATAGGTCGAAATTATCTCACTTCCTGCTAAATTAAGAGGATTCTGTAGTAGTAACACTTTCTCAAAACCTACACTTAATAAACTACCTGCTCTTAATATTAATAGAATCATAGCAGTCGGCAAAAGCAATGGTAATTCTATATGCCGAATTTTTTGTAACCTAGAGGCACCATCCATAGTTGCAGCCTCATAATATGTAGGATCAATTGCAGAAAGCGCTGCTAGATAAATAATACTATCCCAACCAATATGTTGCCATACATCGCTCCAAACATAAACACCTGCAAAATGACTAGGTTTTGATAAAAGATCTGGAATAGTAATTCCAACAGACTTAAATACATTCGCTAACAAACCACTAGTAGGAGATAAAAATAAGATAATCATCCCACACATAACCATTGTAGAGATAAAATGGGGTAAGTAAGTTGTCACTTGAAATATTTTTCTAAATTTCCCAACTCTTAACTGATTACTGATTATAGCTAGTATAATAGGTAAGGGGAATCCTACTACAATACTATAAAGTGAAATTTTTAATGTATTGAACATAGTTGTCCCGAATTGGAATGATGAGAAAAATTGAGTAAAGTACTTAAATCCTACCCACTGACTAGCAAAGATACCATTGGCTGGTGAATAGTCTTTAAATGCAATAATTAGTCCCAACATGGGAATATAGGAAAATAAAATTAATAGCAATATTGAAGGAAAAAGTAATATATATAACGGAATACTATGCTTTAATTTTATTTTATGAAGTTGAGATGCTACTTTCATGTTTTTCCTCCCATCTGATTTTCTACGATTATTTTACACCATAAAGAATTCCCTTAATATAACTTTTTGGACTAGGTTTATCAATTTTTCAGTTTTTTAATTTTAAGAACTATTACTTTTCCGACATCTTAATAAAACATATCTGTTTTGTTACATGATATCATATTTTCAAAGTGCTATAATTTTAATAGGAGACTAGTATATGAAATTAAATCACGACTTATCAAAAAAACATTCTATTCATTTTTTCTTTAAACTCCTACTTGTACTACTATTGATAAATATTTTAATCAATATTGCTATGAGTGACATAACCAGAAATTTTATTAAAAACCAAAATATAGTACACCTACGTAGTTCAATTGAAATTTATGCTGACTCTGTTAATGAGAAATTGCATTCTGTAGAACGCTTTATGTACTCAACAATAACGCATAATGAATCTTTAGAGAAATTAAATCATGTACAAACGTTTCTTGACTATCAAGAAGATCTCAAAAAAGTTCAAACTAGCTTTGCAGAGTTTGAATATCAAAATGAAACTCATATGACATTCTTATTAGAAACCGATAGTACTGATTATTTTATAAATGTCTCCAATCTTTATATTCCATATGAAGATTATTTACTGTTAAAATCAAATCTAAAATCATTGCGTAGTGATATAAGTGACCGTAAATGGAAAAATGTAACTACTAAAAACAGTGAATACTTAGTTAAATCTGTTCATTACGAAGGAAAAATCATTTATGCCGTCATATCTTCAGAAGATATCCTAAAACCTCTCAAAAAACTCAATATTGGAAATAATGGTAAACTTTCCCTAAAAGAGCCTAACAATATACCGTCCTCTAATTACCTAATTCATGCACAAAATGAAAAAACACATTTACCTTTCGATATTTATGTTTTAGTCGATTATGCCGAAGTCTTTAGAAATATCACACTCTTAGAAGTATTTTTATCAGCTGTTCCTATCATTATCACCATTTTATCAATCATCATTATCCTGTATATTCGTCAGTGGATGATTAAACCTATAACAAGACTTACTGAACGGCTCTCTCAATTTGGGGACTCCATCCCCCCTTCTGAATTTTTTATATCTGAAGGTATACTAGAAATTGATAAGGCAAATGATAAACTTAATAAAGTAATATTTGACATGCAAGAATTAAAAATACGGGAATACCATTCACAACTAGAACTTAAGAAGATAGAACTTAATTATCTTAAAAATCAAATTCGTCCGCATTTCTACTTAAATATGTTATCAATGATTCATAGTATGCTTCAAACAAAAAACTACAAGGAAATTGAAGAATTAACTATCCTAACTTCAAATTATCTCCGTCATTTATTTATGGCTAATCAAGATTTTTCAGAACTTAAAGATGAAGTTCAGCATATTAAAGATTATTTAGAAATACAACGGATTCGATATGGAAATAGTATCTACTTTTCACTAGACTACAATTCTGATTTACAAAATACTCTTGTTCCATCATTACTTTTACAAACATTTATTGAAAACACAATCAAACACGGTTTTTCATTTCAAGATTTATTTACAATTTTACTATCAATAAAAAAAGTAAAAACTGAGGACTCAGATTATATTCAGATTTGTATCGAAGATAATGGTCCAGGTTTCTCTGAAGAAATTTTATCAAAACTAAATCAGAAACAGTCTCTAATAACAGAAGATGGACATCATATCGGGATCACAAACACCATCGAACGTTTAAATCTTCTCTATCCTAATGACTATAGTATTGCATTTGAAAATAATGAAGAAGGTGGAGCTAAAATTCTTTTACTCATTCCATACAAGATTATAGACGGAGGTTATAATGAACATCTTATTAGTTGATGACGATCGTTTTATCATTGAAGCTTTACGAGAGAAAATAAATTGGGCTAAACTACACATTGACATTGTTTATGTTGCCTATAGCCTCACTCAAGCTCAAAATATTATTAGAGAGCATCCTATTGATCTCATGATAAGCGATATAGAAATGCCTCAAGGCAGCGGCCTCGAACTCTTATCTTGGATTAGAAATGAAAAATATGATATAAAAACAATTTTTTTAACTAATTACGCCGACTTCAACTATGCTCAAAAAGCAATTGAATTGCAAAGCTTTGAATACTATCTAAAACCCATTAACTTTGAAAAATTAGAATTTATTATTCAAAAAGCCATTAGTAAAATTGAGAATCATAACTTAAATGGAAAAAATGATTCACTTTTACAAATAGAAGATAATTTCTGGTATGATTACCTTAGAAAACCTCAAATTTCTCGCATTGATGAACTAGAAAACATAGCGAGCAAACAAGATTTTATTCTTAAACAACACCAGTATTTTTTCCTCGCAGTTTTAACCATTAATCTTAATGAAGAAGATTATTCTGTAGAAACTCCATCATGGACTTCTCAACTAAAAAGAGAACTTCAAAGAATTTCACAACCTTCTTATAAACTGATAAGTTTGTTTAAGATGGAAAGCCAGGTTGATCAATATGTTTGTCTTTTTAGAGTAGACTCATCAAAACGTAGTGACAAATTAGCATATGAGATTCATTCTCAAATTTCTAATAACTTTAGTAAATACTCAAACATTATATATAAGAGTTGCCATAAAATATCCGATATTTTATTTCATACCAAAGAACTCTACACTTATAATGAACAATATGTTTCTTATTGGAATACTATTACATGTGTTCCACATAGTTTCCCAACTTCTTTTAAAACAGAAACTCTTTCAATTACTTTTTTAGATACCTTAAGTGAATACGAATTAAGAGAAAAAATTAATTCACTTGCTTATAATTCTCAAATACCTACTTTCACACTACAACAAATTTTACTAGATTGGACTCAACAAATAGGAATATATCTAGATCAAAATGGAATCTCGGCACATAAATTATTCCAAAACAGCACTCATGATTTCTTATTCCAACGACGCTTTCATTCAATTGAATCTTTTCAGGATTACTTTGATTATTACTGGTCACATGCTAAGAAATTTGCAACAAACATTGAAAACCAAAAAAATAGTATTCAACGCATCGTCGAATACATAGATCATCACTACTATGAAGATATAAATCGTTCTATCTTAGCAGATGTTGTTTATCTCAGTGCAGATCATTTAGCTAGAATTTTTAAAAAAGAAACTGGAGAAACTCTTGTTAAATATATAACGGATAAGCGCATTAATGCTGCTAAATCTCTCCTATCTCAAACAAATATCTCGATATCACAAGTATCTTGTCAAGTAGGGTATGATAATTATTCTTACTTTACTAAAATTTTTAAACAAAGGACTGGACTTTCTCCTGGAGATTACCGTAAAACTTATCAAAACAAAATGTAAGCAATCTAAATCATTGAAATGATAAGTAAAATTCAAGGTCTGTAGTAATTTTTGAAATTCTACAGTTTTTCCAAAGATAGCTCCATAAACTTATTTGAAATTGCTGATAAGGTAACTTCTTAAAAAGTCAGTTTGAGAAAAACAGCCAGCAAATATTTCTAGGATAAAACGTATACTATCAAGTTTTTTATTCCTGATAGTATGCGCTTTTTATTTGAATACTTGCTACAAAACCTCACAAGATTTACTATCATGCCATACCAAAATGGACTATTTTTTGATTATAGAAAAAGATTATTTTTAAATGTTTAGAAATAATAAAATAAATTCCAATTTATTTCTAAATATTTGAAAATAATGTCTATTTGTATTATACTATCTTTGAGGTATCTATTATGAACTATATTAAAAGACCACATTATTTAGATTTTTTAAGAAGACATCGTGACCGACAAATCATCAAAGTTGTGAGTGGAGTTAGACGAGCTGGTAAATCTGTTCTCTTTCAACTCTATAAAGAGGAGTTACTAGCAACTGGGGTAGACGAGGATCAAATCATATCCATCAATTTTGAGGATCTGAGTTACTATGACCTCCGACATTTTCAAACATTATACGCTTATATAAAAGATCAATTAGTTAGCGAGAAAACATACTATATCTTTTTAGATGAAATTCAACATGTTGAGAAATTTGAACTGGTAGCAGATAGTCTATTCATCCTACCAAATGTTGACCTCTATTTGACTGGATCAAACGCCTACTTTATGAGCAGCCAATTAGCAACAAACTTGACTGGTCGGTATGTTGAGATAGAGGTTCTTCCTTTGTCATTTGAAGAATATCTATCAGGTCAATCTCTCACAGAAAATCTGAATACAACAGAAATTTTTAACAATTATCTCTTTAGTGCTTTCCCTTACTTATTGCAAACATCATCTTACGCTGAAAAAATTGATTATCTAAGAGGAATATATAACTCAATACTGTTAAATGATATTGTAACTAGATTAGGAAATCCAAATCCTACTATTATTGAACGCATTGTCCGAACCCTTCTCAGTAGTACAGGTAGCTTAATATCAACAAATAAGATTCGCAATACCCTGGTCAGCCAAAACGTTTCAATCTCCCATAATACTTTGGAAAATTATTTGACGACTTTGACAGATAGTTTGCTTTTTTATTCCGTTCCACGTTTTGATGTAAAAGGTAGAGCATTATTGCAACGCTTAGAAAAATATTATCCCGTTGATTTAGGTTTACGACATCTCTTATTACCAGACCACAAAGAAGACATTGGGCATATCTTGGAAAATATGGTATATTTAGAATTGAGACGTAGATATTCACAAGTATATGTTGGTAATTTAGATAAATATGAGGTTGATTTTGTTGTTGTAACTGATCTTGGTCACTACACTTATTATCAAGTCAGTGAAACAACACTTGCTCCAGAAACACTAGAAAGAGAACTTAGACCACTAGAAGCCATTAAAGATCAATTCCCAAAATATCTATTAACAATGGATACGATTCAGCCAACAGCCAATTACAATGGTATTGAGAAGAAAAACATTATAGATTGGTTACTAGAAAAGTAGATAGGCACTGAACACATAAATTGAGACGCAAAAATAACACTCCTGTTTAGATCTAGTGAAACTATGAACAGGAGTGTTTTATTATGACCGAAAAAGGTTATTCCGTAGAAACTAAGTTACCCTTCATCAAAATAAAAAATGATAGAAATTAAATAAGGTAATCACGCCTAGCCTTGCAATCAAAATTTAGAAAAGGTTATCACAAAGCTAATCGAGCTAAAAAATCGACAAAAAAGCACTTTGCAAAATCTTTGCAAAGTGCTTTGAAACGTTGATATAATCGTATTGATTAACGTTTTGAGAATTGTGAAGCTTTACGAGCTTTCTTAAGACCTGGTTTGGAAAGTATGAGTTTCAGTTGGACTAAAAATAGTGTAAAATCAATATTCTATAGTTTTCAACTGCCTTTTTATTTCAAAAAATTTGTATAAGTTTTATTGAATGAGGGAAATTTCAAGTAAACAACTTAGCTGTTATTACTCCCGAATAGAGTTTCCCACTGAGTTATTGATAATGGGAGTATGGGTTTGTTTTTCTTGTAAAAATCTAATAGGTCATCATTATCTATTCGAATCACATTGTCAATCTGATCTATATTAATTACTTGCGGTGCATATAGGTAAACTATATATCCCTCTTCAACATATTGTTTAAAATCTAAAGCATCAAGTACTTTCGCTTTCTTACCTTTCACCTGAACCACAGCTTTCCTAAAGTTGCCAACCTCCCTAGAAATCATTTCACACTCGATCTTAATTGTAGTAGATTTATTTGCTATTGAATTAGATAGAACATAGTAGTTCTCTTCTATTTGCAAATAAGATATCACAAGTTCCTCTAAGTCAAAATCTGGTAGATTATCCAAAAGATTATCCTCATATGGAATAACCTTATAATATTTACTGTTTGATAATTGATTAAAAATTGTTTTCGAATACTCAATTATTATTCTATCACGAATTCTTTCAACAGTACCACCTCGTGGCCTATTGAAGGACGATTTAATTTGACCAGGAACTTGCATTCAAAAATTATAAGCTTCAACTGGTAAGACTGCTCCAATATCCAATCGTTTATCACATACTACTTCAACAGGCGACTTAACTCTACAAATCCAGTATCTACCATCTAGATCTCTTGTCCAGAATAAGTCGTCTACTTTTGCATCCCTAAAAACGTTAATTGCTGGGTTAGCTCTTCCAGATAATTCTTTAACCCTTTGATAATACTCTTGAAAACTCTCACGATAGAGATCTTCACTCTGACTACTCCACCCAATAGCAACATACTGTTTTTTACTATTTAAACAGAAATCCACCAATTCCTGTCTAGAATCAGTCCCAGTCTTCAAGTGTAATCTCACTACATTATCCATAAATTTTACCTCATCAAAGGATATAATTGTAGCATTAGTATATCATAAATAACAACAAAATTTTGACTTCCCGAAAACTAATACGATATATTGGAAGTATTGATCTTAAATAGAATATATGCGAACCGTATTAATGCCAGATTTTTTTAATAATTTCAAATTATTATCTATTTCGACTTTTCTTCTTATCAAACTTATTAATTTCTAGTTGGACATATTTTTTAAGGCTACTATTTTTGATTCTACAGTCGATAATTTTGTTTTCTTTAATTAAATTAGATATCTTATTTTTGAACTTTTCATTATTTTTTTCTCTGTATACTACTATTGTTTCAACTATCTTAACCATTGTATCTAGTTTTTTTGATAACAAAACTAATTTTGATATATCATCGTATTTATTCAAAGCATCTGGAGTACTTTCTTTTGTTCCATCAGAATTTAATTGTGTACTCCACTGACCATGAGCCAATCTATTTCTCATCGTTATAAATTCCTGAAACTCTTTTAAATAATTACTCTTATCTCGAAAGAGCTCTAATAGATTTTGTCCATTCACATCAGTCCAATCAATATCTGTTGATTTTTGAAAACTGATTTCTAGGCACTTATGCCATTTATCATATGTTGTACCTTTTCTCTTAATAATAGTTTGTAATTCAGCCTCACTAAAGGCTACCGAAGAATTTTCATGTAATATTTTCATCAATTGTAATTCAAATCTGCTACCTAAAATATAAGCGTATAGATTAGTCAATGCTTTCAATTCATATATAAGCTTTTTTCTAATTTGACTTTCTTTATTATTTGAAATATACCAATAATATTCACCTGCTAATGGTCTTATTTGACGTCTAAGAACATCTAACTGAAAATCTGCATATCGAATATTTTCAGTATAGAATTGATATAAATTTTCCTTTGTAAGCTGTTGTGCCATTTCCCCTCCAAAAACAAAAACCCTACTCTTCGAAAAAGTTTTCATAAATCAAAACTCTTTCGGAGGGTAGGGTTCGAACCCACCTTTGGTCATTAAACTTAGTTCCTAAGTGACCGACTTCCAAATTTGGATGTGTTATTTACCACTTTACACCATCTCCGTGTAATAAAGTATACAATTTTATTATAACCAATCACTGACTATTAGTCAATAACTTTCTAATACGTTATAGATACATTATCTTGTCCGTAACTTCTAAAAGTAACTTCCATCTCTCTCCCAAAACTGGAAGTTAGTCTCAGACGACGAATGATGCTAGAATTAAGTCTGAGACTTTTCGTGAGGAGGAACCTCATGACGAAAAAACAAAAACATCTCACTCTAGAAGAACGTATTGACATCCAAACTGGAATCAGCCAACAGGAGACTTTCCGTTCCATCGCTGAGAAAATTAGAAAAGACCCGTCAACGATTTCAAAGGAAATCAAGCGCAATCGCATCATGCATCCAACATCCGTCAAATCTGATTGCACGGATTGCCCACTTCTCAAAAAAGCTCCTTATGTCTGTAACAACTGTCCAAAAAAGAGAACGGATTGTGGCTTTAACCGCTATCTTTACTACGCGAAAAAGGCCCAGGAACAGTACAAGACTATGTTGAGGGAGTCCAGAGAGGGCATTCCCCTAAACAAGAAAAGTTTTTATCAGATGGACAAGATCTTATCCCTAGGCATCCAGAAGAAACAAAGCATCTACCATATCATTCAGACACATAACCTACCTGTGTCGAAAGCTACGGTGTATCGACATGCCAAGCTGGGCTATCTAACAACCAAGCCCATTGATTTCCCTCGGATGGTCAAGTTCAAGGCACGCAGAAAATCCAGAAAAGTAGCTATTCCCAAAGAGCTGAAAATTGGGCGAACCTACCAAGATTTCCAAGAGTTACGAGAAATAGATGATTTCTTCAAATGGTTGGAAATGGATACGGTCATCGGCAGACCTGGTGGAAAGCTACTGCTCACCTTCAACGTTTCCTTCTGCAATTTCCTCTTCGCCTTGCTTTTGGACAACAAGACTGCTCTGGAGGTCGCCACTAAATTCGCAGCTTTGAAAGAAAGAGTCATGGACGGAGGGTATGCGTTCCATCAGCTGTTCCCTGTCATTCTAACGGACAACGGATCTGAGTTCTCCTATGTGGAGGAGCTTGAGCGAGACATTGATGGTAAGTCTCACCTCTACTTCTGCGACCCTAGCCGTCCTGACCAGAAGGGGCGGATTGAGAAGAACCATACGGTTTTGCGAGCCATTCTGCCCAAGGGCACTTCCTTTGACCAGCTGACTCAGAAAGACGTCAATCTAGTCATTTCCCATGTCAATTCCTTGAAACGAGAAGAGTTTCAAGGAAAATCTGCTTACAACGTCTTCACCTTCAACTTTGGCGAGGACATCGCTGCTCTTCTGGGGTGCCAATTTGTCAAACCAGAAGACACACACTTATCACCTGATTTATTGAAATAAAGGGAATTTTCCTCTCTAACTACACATCTTATCACCATCGAAAAGTCTCACACTAAACGCTAGCAACTGGAAGTTACTCTAAGACGACTCTGTTTTAGGGCTATTTGTCGTGCACTTTTTTCTTAGTCTTTTCTCTTTTGAACCTTTATATATCAAAAAAAGAAAACCAGTGGACGTTAGTCTAAGAAGAATTTCTACTGATTTCACGCGTTTTTCTCATACTAAAGGCTAGGTTGTGGGAAACTGGAAGTTAGTTTTAGAAGTTACCACATTATCTTGTCTATTCTTTAAAAATCTTTATAAATAATTCTCCTACTTAAGTATTACAGTCTAATTAAGAATCAAAAATGTAAATACTGTCAATAAATCTCTCATCAATAGAATAAGGGAGAATGTCATCTGGGCTGGCATAGTTTTGGAAAATGTACTGGATTTCCATGTTTTTCTCAATATACAAGTCCATGCGAGGGGGGGAACGATATGAGTAATCCTAGCCCACTCTTCGATAAATCGGACATAATCAAAGGTTATAGGCAGGCCTTGTCTGCATGCTACATAATAGTTGAATTTCTTGGTCTTAATATCAAAAGGCAGGTCATAGGAATGGCTAACGTTATTTTTACCAAACACTTTCTTAAACATCGGCGAGGAAGCTAATATCAAGCCGTTAGCATTCACCGCTCTACTCATGACACAAAGAGAGGTTTTCAACGGATGTAGTCCACGTTCCACACACTCAACACTAGCATAGAAGGATTTCATATCCACAAAAGCTATGTCGCTTTTTGGTTCTCATGAATAGTCAAAATACCCCATAGCTAGTCCTCCAATGGCATGAAGTGACCGACGATCTTTCCTACGACTCGCGGGTTCTCATCGAATGGCGCAAACTTATCAGGATAACCCTTATCGATTGACACTAAGCGGAGTCCTTCTTCCTCACGATAGACTTTCTTGATGTAGGTCTGTGAATCCCAGACGACAGCATAAACAGCACCGTCATAATCGAAACCAGTCTCTATGATAAGAGCTACTTCTCCATTCTGGTAGGTCGGTTCCATTGAATTTCTATCAACCCAAGAAGCAAAATCATGCGGTAATTCTTCATTGTAGTAAACCACGTCATAGTCCAGGTCACCATAAACAGAGGCACCAATACCAGCAGAAAGTTTCTCGTAAACATGATACTCTGAACGTTTCTCAGAAATGCTAACAATCTTCTGTGACGATAACAGGTCACGAACGTAGGTAATAGCTTTCTCCTGATTTGGCTCTGTCAGTTGCTTATAGAGAGATGAGATTTCATCTTCACTCAAATAGCCTTCTGGAATCTTTAAGACTTTTTCCAACTTAGCAATATTGACTTTAGTTGGTTTTGACAAGCCTTTTTCCCACTTGAAGTAAGCCTGCTTTGAAACTCCGATAAGCTCAGCCAATTCTTGTTGCTCTAAGCCTAGCTCTTCTCGTTTTTGTTTTAATTTATCAGGTTGATACATAACTACCTCTTTTCTAATAGGAGTATTGTTTTGACTCGTGATTTTGCTTGCTTTGTGGTCAACTTATCTGTACGCCAGGCGTAACCCACTGACTGTCCAAAGTCATATTCTAACCAAGTACCAATATCATCTTCTTGTTCTAGTTCCTTGCGAAAGCTATTTTCTAGCAACTCAGGAAACTCTGTACTTGCCACAAAATGACACTCTCTCAGGCGATTCAGAACTTTAGCAAAAACATCTTCTTTCACCACTCGGTACTCGTCTTCAATCTCAGTATGGACTTTCTCAAAAATACTGAGGACAAACTTGCTTTGACCTGATTGATATTGATAAATAGTTGAGTTAATCTCTTGATTGTTTCGTTTCAAACGATAGCGGAATAAATCTTGTAATCGAAATTCCAAGGCATCCGCTGATACGGATAGCTCTGTCATTACTTGCTTGAAACTATCCAAGCGATAATAAATTTTTGATAGTAAGACAATATCAGGCATGAGAATATAAGCAGAGAAAAGATTGGCTTCACTCTCGTCAATCGTATCTTTTTTTCCATTTAATTGAGTAAACTGCTTCCCTGAATGTCCCAAGATATAGTGACCTAGTTCATGACACTTAGTGAAGTACTGTTTAACTTGCGAATTCTGACTTTCATAGGAAATTAAAATACCGTCCTCATCTATCATCGTCAATCCCTCAATCTTCCGATTGGTAAAGTGATGCTCCATTACCTTAATGGCAAACTTTTGGATACAGTCATCAAAATAGTAATGAAAGTGATAATTTAAGGGTGAAACCTGATTATCCTTCATGAATTGGTATAGTTGTTCTCTTGCAATTTGGGTTACTCTTGTATAAACGTCTTTCATAGTACGCCTCCTCACAAATTTATAAGTCAACTATTTGGTTGACTAAAATTATATAAAAAAAAATGGATGAATGTCCACTGAAAATTAGTTTAACAACTAATGCATCTGTCTCGCAATTAAATTGAAACCCTATCATTAACACGTTTGTAACACGATTCCTGTAAAATAAATTCCAACTAGGAGGAAATATTTATGAAAAAATTACTTAGCCTTATTGCTCTTTCTCTTACCACTCTCTTTCTCGTCGCTTGTTCAAGTAAACCTATCATGGACGGGGAATACTATGAAACCGGGGACTACGGAACCAACCTGGTCATCACCATTAAGGGTGACAAGGGAACTGTCGATGTCGAAGTTTCAACTAGTAACATGACGATTGATACTGATACACAAACCTTTGAGATTTCAGGATTCGTCAATCCAACGGTAAAATATGAATACAAGAATGATGTTATCACTGCTAGTATTACAGGCTCAGAACGTCAATATTTCAAAAAAGATAGTAAAGCATATAAGGATGAGTTTAAGAAGTTTAATATGACAAAATAGTAATAGAGTTAGATATAATACTAAAGGGCAAACATTATAGATTTTTTAGAGTAAAATCAATAATGCTTGTCCTTTAAACTTTATATCTGCCTATTAGCTCGTTATTAAGTATATTTTGTAAAATCCTTTGATATGTCGCTAAGTTTATCTAATAATGGCTTAAAATTTGAAAAATCAATAATTTCAGAGTCGTAGTTAGTTAATATTGTGTTTGCAAAAATTTCTTTCCCTATGGATTTATCATTGCCGTGCTCCTTTTTGATATCAAATTTCTTCCCATCGTGAAGAGGTTCAATTAGCTCAGTATTTATTTTTTCCAAATCAAATAAATTTTCAATTTCTACTTCACATTTAGTACTTAAATTATCTACTGGTAATGTCATTAAAAAGGCATTTAAATCTACGTGATACAAGTAATCGGTATGTATTTTTTGAATGATATCTTTATCATTTAAATTTTGAGCATTGCACAATACTTTGATTATATTATGTAGAGGCTTTTTGATTTCCCACTCATTATCTAATAAAAATACCGTAGGTTTTTGAGGCAAAGGTACATCCTCAGAGATTTCTTTAAAGTATTTGATGTAATTACGACTTATATGGTTATCCCGATTAATAAAGTAATTAAAAAGTTGGATTTGGTCAGATCCACCACCTGACAAAAAACCGAAGAAATATCTCATCCTCTTTGTTCGAGGTAAAAAATTTATTTTATACTTGAACCCATCTTTTTCCTTAGTAACTAACTCTGGGTATTCTGCATAGTATTTTCGAAGAGCTGCTTTAATATATCTACTGTCAGTCTTGCCCTCAGTTACTACAGTAATATTTGTATTAGCTATAAAATATTTATAAAAAATAAATTTTTGATAGTCTTTTTCTCTAATTGATAAAGTACTTAAATTCTTTTTCCAATCGAGTATCTGTTTCTGCTCATTTTTCTTGACTTCGAATTCCTTTCCATCGGTAAATTGTAAATTCTTTTTGTATTCTATTGAATTTAATTTTAGAGATGGTAATTCTTCTAATCTGTTGTTGTACTTCACCAAGTC
The DNA here is from genome assembly GCF_000960025.1 of Streptococcus mitis. Lineage (GTDB taxonomy): Bacteria > Bacillota > Bacilli > Lactobacillales > Streptococcaceae > Streptococcus > Streptococcus mitis_DH. The sequence goes on from NZ_JYGQ01000004.1 coordinate 256,055, forward strand.
ATTAATAAAAGAAAACCGCCCTTCTAATTGATTCAGAGTGCCTTCTTTACCGTTTATCATAAATTTTCCAGTTTTATATAAACTATGTGCCATACTTCTAGTATGTTTATAAAAATCTTTTTTCACATTTAGTTTCTTATTTACCGAGAGACCTGTTACTGTTTGCCTTCTATTATATTCTTGAAAGTGAGTTTTTTCCGCATTAATTTTAAAGCCAGAACGAGTAACTAATTTATCTAGTTTGTCTAGAAAATCTTGATAATTATTGTCAAAATTTTTTTCGTTTGTCGAAAAAGTTAAATCATCAGCGTATCTTGTATATGTTAAGTGATATTCTTGACACAGTTCAATTATTTTATAGTCAAGGATTTGACATATTAAATTTGAAATTATTGGGGACGTTGGAGCTCCTTGTGGTAGTACTCCCTCGTAACAAGTTAATTGAGCAATGACTGTCGCTACATCAGGTAATTTAAAAAAATCATTATTCTTAAAAAAACCATGTACCCTACCGAAGTGAATCGAATCAAAAAAATCTTGCAAATCTACATTAAGTACGTACCTTTTGTTTCTATGAGGTAATGCATTAGTTTTTATACTTTTTCCTTTAAAAAATGCATGTGATATCCTATTTTTAGTATTTTTTTCTGTTAAAAATTCTTCGTACCGTTTTAAAAGCAATCGAGCTAGCTTACGTTGCACATATTTCAAGCTCTTATTTGGAGCACTGATGGTACGTTCACTTCCATTTTTCTTACTAATTGTAAATGTAGTGTAACAATTTTCAATTTTCACTCCATATAGCAACCCTGTCAATTGTTTTATTGGAATCCCAAGGGCAAAAGCTAACATGTCCCTGGAGCGTATATCCTCATAATTCATTGTTTTCTCCTAAGAATAATAAAAAAGCGTATGAAAACTCATTACGCAAAATGCAACAGACAAGTCAACTAGACATCTAGGAAGCTAAAGTAACTTGCTATATCCCCCTGCTAGAGGGAGAACGACTTACGAAACGCTAAGCCATAGAATCTGTTCATACGCATTTAAAGTATAAAATAATTCGAGAATTCTGTCAAGAACATTTTATCCTACAAACTCATCCAAACTTACTTCAAAAAACTTAGCCAACTGAATAGCTGTTCACAAAAGCATATCAGTCTCACAATTTCCCCAACGGCTGATACTACGTACAATCGTTTAGATTTCTTTTGCCAGTTCCGCACGAACCATTCTACGCTGTTGTCTATGTTCTTTAAGTCTCATTTTTTGTCCTCATCAAAAAGTTTTTTATGCTCTTTCATGAATTCAATCAACTCATCGCGAAAGATTACCTTTTCTTCCTCTGTCAATCCATCAGAAGTCATACGGAACAATACTTCGATATTTGATAAATCAATGTCGTCATTTTTTCCATCTAATAGATAGTCCGTAGTTTTGAAAAACATATACTACCACTTCTTGGAAATTATACAATACAGTTTCTAAATCAAAACAAGCAGGTTATTTTAAACCTTATGACATCAAAAGCTAACGAATATGCGAACTTTAAATCTTTACGTAGCTATGTGATTTCTATTTTTGACTGGGCAGAAGAACTGGAATATATTGAAGCGAATAAAATCGCAAAAATATTAAGACGAATAAAAGCTACTAAAAAGATTCAACTTGCAGAGTCAAAGAGAGAGGAAGATTTATATCTAACTCATGAACAACTCCAAGAATGGTTCTCAGCATTTCAAGAAGATTTAGAGAATGATAAAATAACCCTTAAAGATTATGTCCTATTTTATCTTACTTTTTTCTTAGGCGATAGAAAATCTGAAACCTATGCTCTTCAATGGAAACATATCGATTTTTCAAAATCACAGATTCAGCTAATTCAAGCTTTAGATAGATATGGAGAAGTAAAATCAACAAAGGGAAATAAGAAAACTATTTTCTCTATTTCTAATGATTTACTTCAACTTCTTACCTCTTGGAAAGAGCAACAAAAATATGAACTAGCAAAGTTTGGCATCATCAGTAATCCAGAACAATTTGTTTTTACATATATCGACACAAGAGGAAACATCAACAAGCCTTTACATGCTGACTATCTAAACAATAAAATGAAAAGCATTAGAAAGCGACATAAAGAGCTGGCACATGCTACACCTCATAAACTGCGACATACAGGAGCAACGCTTGCTAAACAAGCAGGAATGAGCTTAGAAGCTATTTCTGAGGCTCTAACACACAGTGACACAGGAACAACACAGATTTATGTAAATACTTCTAATGTAGTTCCTATGACAGTAGGTGAATTTGCTTTAAAGTCTCTAAAACAATAAGGTGAAAATAAGGTAAACTTTGAGGTGAACTTTTCAAAAAAACACGAAAAAAGCACCCATAAGGTAAACTTTTGAGTGCTTTGAAACGTTGATATAATCGTATTGATTAACGTTTTGAGAATTGTGAAGCTTTACGAGCTTTCTTAAGACCTGGTTTTTTCTACATTATGATATTTATGGTAAATTATCACTAAAATCAAGTAATTTTAAGAGATAAATCCTCAATATTTACATATATAATCCTTTTGAAAATCGAGAGGTTATCAAAGGGTTATCACATTTTAGTTTTCGGAGCTTATGTAGTTGAGAAATACGAAATACCGTATCATAAAGATGATGTACAGTTTAGCAACAAATATACAGTTTCTTCGTGCCTGGACAATTTCTTTTTCTATCCTGAAGATATTTAAACAGTTCTATATATTATTTCTTGTGAGTAATTTTCATCAAAAAATTTCGGGTATTCGGATTTTATGGTGGAAAAGGGCTTATAAATCACCCTTCTCCAAATTCTTAATAAGTGTGGAAAAATCGACACCTAAGTTGTCTGTAATGTCGTGATCATTCACTTCATACCAATTGAAAGTATCGTATAACATAGCTTTATTGAAAGCACTTGAATTAAATCGTGGCTTACGCTTTTTATGGAGCTTCTCATTGAAAAGGATTTTGGCTCGTAAGGCATCAAACGAGTAACCTCTACCCATTCGCTCTACCTGCCTAATAATGCTGTTAATTGACTCCGTATAAGCATTAGTGAGCCTTTTATCAAAGTAGTTGAATATTTCAACATGCCAGTTGTCTACGGCTCTCACGAGGTCTTTATATGCGTCTTTAGAGTTGCTGGACATACAACGGTGTCTCCATTGACTATAACGAAGATGACCTTCATCTGGATCAGGAGTATCCCATATCCAGTAAAACTCTTCTTTGAGTTCATAGGCTTCTTTTAAAGCAGGAAGATTACCTAACCAAGTATCTAAGAGGAATGATTCACGTTCATTTAGATCGTGTTTACGCTTTAGAAGGATAAACCTTTAACGCATAAGGGTACGTCTTTCTTTTTGGCTCATATGGGCTTTCAAAGACTTTCTGACGTTATCTAAGGCTTGATTAGCCATTCTAACTACATGAAACTTATCTACGACAACTTTAGCTTGTGGAAGGATAGTGTTCACTGCGTCTTTGTAGGGCTTCCACATATCCATTGTGACGTACTCAATGTAAGTCCTGTCACTGATTTCTGAAAGACGTTGGATGACTGTTTCCTTGTTACGGTTAGGCTTGATGTCATAAATAGTCCTGCGTTCAATATTAGTCAATACAAGCCGAGGTCTACGGATAATATGTATCTCGTCTATCCCAAGCCACTTAGGAGTTTCAAACTGGTATTCACGTTCTTTGAGTGCCACATAGTCCTTAAAAACGTTCCTAATGGTTTTCTCGTCAACACCAACGCTTTCTGCGACTTCTACAAAGGTCTTAGACATGGATTGCTCTTGAATGGACTTTAAAAGCCTTTTGGTCATACTACGCTTTTCATCTACAGATATTAGGCGTTCCCAGAAGGTAGATCCGCATTCACGACACTTGTATCGTCTACGGTTCAATTGTAAGCCCACTCGCTTTAAACGAATGGGCAAATCCATAATTAGTTGATTTCTTGAACTGTGTTTGTACAACTTGTCAAAACCACATTCAGGACAACGTTCAGGTGGTCCGACTGCTTCAACTTTAAACATCATATCGGTTTCATTTTCTTGTGGCGGTTCTATTGTTTTAATGTCTGGTAGGGATAATAAGTCTGACATATTATTCATCCTTTATTACTCTGCAGTGTTAAGGTATCAATTATAGATTTGATGTCGAAATCATCAGTGTTAAATTATTTTTGTGACCACAAATTCACTTAGAAAATCCCTTAAAGCATTAGCTGGTTCACTTGAATAGGGAGTTGTAAAAAAGTTCCCTTAGCCTGCACAGCAAGATAATTTCGAAACATCTTTATCAAAAGTTAGGACAGCCAGCTTCAATCCTTCTGCCATTGTTAGATATGGAGCCATCGTTTCTCTCAGATCTCCAACAGTTAAACCGAATTTCACAGCTAATGTTGCTGCATAAATTACGTCTCCTGCGTTTTCTGCCACTACATGCGCCCCTAACACTTTCAATGTTTTCGCGTCTGCCACTAATTTGAAAACACCTGTTGTTTCCCGATTAACGAGCGCTCTTGGAACAGCATCCAACGGCAATACCGATGTTTTCACTTCATATCCTTTTTCTTTTGCCTGTTGCTCCGTTAAACCAACCGTTGCAATCGATGGAGAAGTAAACGTAACGCCTGGAACCACTTCTAAATTGACCTTTTGATTTAGTCCTCCGATTGCATTACGAGCAGCAAGTCCACCTTCATAAGCAGCTACATAAACAAATTGGGGACCGAGAGTGACATCTCCAGCTGAATAAATTCGGGAATTGGTCGTTTTAAGATAATCATCAATGACAATTTCACCACGGGAACCAACTTCAACGCCTGCTGCATGTAAGTTTAATGATTCTGTATTTGGTTTTCTTCCAGTGGCAATTAGCAATTGTTCTGCTTCAATAATTCGCTTTTTACCATTTATCTCAACATGAACTTTTTTAATGTCTCCATCTTGCTCAACTCGTTCATAGGTTGCACCTGTTACTAAATTAATTCCCTGTTCTGTTAAGGCCTTAGTAATGGCTTCTGAAATTTCAGGATCGTATTCTTTTAATAGACGCTCGCTTCTTTGAATCAAAGTGACTTCTGACCCGAGGTTATGAAATAGTTGTCCTAATTCCATGCCGATATATCCTGAACCAATTACGGTAAGACGATTTGGAACCTTCTTTAATTCCAATAAGCTAGTGCTTGTTAAATAATCTACTTCATCTAATCCGGGAATATTAGGTGCAGTTGAAGAAGCACCTGTAGCTATTAAAAATCTTTTGGCTGTGATTTGATTGCCATTTACTTCAACTGTATTTTCATTTACGAATTTTGCTTCACCTTTTATTAATTCAAAACCATAATCATCAATTAAATTCACATATTTTTCATTTCGCATCTCGGTTACTAAATCATTCTTTTGTTTTACTAATGGCGCTAAATCAACATTTGAAGCCGAAGTGTGTAATCCCACAAATGGATTATTTTTTGCTAGATGATTGATTTCCCCTGCTCTTAATAAGGTCTTAGAAGGAACGCATCCGACATTAACGCAAGTTCCACCCACCGTTCCACGCTCAATCATAGCCACTTTTGCGTTCAAAGTAACGGCTTCAATGGCAGATGAAAAGGCAGCTCCACCAGAACCGATGATGATGTAATCATAATCATAGTTACCTTCATCATTTAAACTTACATCTGTCCTTTTTTCCGATTGCACTTGTATTTCTTCTGCTTCGCCCGGGTGATAATTTGCGTCAGCAATCGCCTTTATTGCACTTTCAACCTCAATATCATCGGACAGTTCAAATACTGCTTCACCACGACGATAACTAGACTCAATATTTTTAGCACCTATCTTTTCAAGTGCTGATTCTACGTGTTTTTCACAACCCGTACAAGTCATTCCTGAAATGTTTACCTTAAATTTATTCATAAAAAAGCTCCTTTCGTTAATTAATCTCTCATGTTAATGTTTCTATTATTGGACACGAATGTAATTGCTTTTCATCTGGACATCGTTGTTTTAAGTCGTCTAACATAGTTTCAATTCGTTTTAAATCCTCTATTTGTTTTTGCACTTCCTTTTGTTTTTTAGAAACAAATTCGAACATATCTTGACAACGAACTTCATCTTTATCTACAACACCAAGTAATTTATAAATCTCGCTTAAAGAGAAACCAAGTTCCTGTATTCGTTTAATAAGCCCAACACGCTTAACGTCATCATATGAATATATCCGATAACCAGCTTCCGTTCGGTGAGGTTCTTGTAATAAATTTTTTCGCTCGTAATATCTGATCGTTTCTTTATTAACTCCACATTTATCTGCAAACTCACTAATGCGATAAATCATCTTATTTCACCCCCTGAATATTATAAACCATGTACCATAGTACACGGTCAAGTAAATTGGACTATTTTATTTTTTCCCAAAGTATCACTCGTATGTGATTGATACTTTTATATAATACTATTGATTATCCTAACATCCCACCAGAAAATCCGATTTAAACACCAGTTGTTTTTAAACTATTAAGAAAGTAATTCCACTATATATTCCGAAGACCCGAAATTTCATAGAGTAGCTCCCTAGAATCATGGAAAAGTAGTAAAAATAGTTGTTATCCTAGTTGATTAAAAAAATCCCTGATTTCCTCATCTTTTATAAAATAATATATAATTTTCCCCTCTCTTCTAGTGCCCAAGATGTTTTGATTGGCTAGTTTACGAAGATGGTGGGAAGTAGATGCCATACTGAGATTTAGTAAACAGGCTATATCACAGACACAGAGTTCTTCAACAGCAAGAAGATAGAAGATGATATTTATCTGTTTATTATCGGTAAATTTTGTTAAAATGCGAAGTGATTTTTGGACTTTTTCCTTTTCAAGGTAGTTCGTTGCGGTTGTAATATTTTGCTGATTTATAACATTCACTTGGCAGATACTATCTTTTTTCATAATATTTTCTCCTAGCCTAATATAGTCCATAGTATATCAAAACTGTTATTTTCAATCAGGATATATATCCCCAATCCTAAATAAACAACGGCAATAAACCATCTGCTATATTTTTCCAAAATTTCTCCAACAGAAGAGACTTGTGCCAATTTTTGGGCAGAAAAAACCAAGAGATAAATCATGACTAGAAAGGTAAGTAAAGCTACTATCAAATTTGCTAAATTTAAGGTAGTAAAATATGGAACAAAGACACCAATATTGTCAGCACCACAACTTGCAAAAGTAATCATAGCGACTAGAAATATCAGGTTTTTATTATCTTTGCGCAAACCTTCTTTGGCAATAGCTTCTCCATCAGAATCTCCTAAAAGCAAAACTTTGAGACCTAGGAAAATTGGAATCAAACCGAGTAAACCTAAAATCTCTTTACTAGGAATATAATTTAAGACAAATGCAAAAAGCAAACTTAGCAATATTAGACTAACAGAGCCTAGAAATTGTCCTAAATAGATGTTAATGATGTCTTTTCTGCTTTTTCTTTTGGCAAAAAATAACATTAGGATAATAAGTAAGTCTACGGCTGTCCCAGAATACAGGATTATTGAAGTAACAACATTTTGAATCATAAAATACCTCATTCAAATATATTTTTGAATGTATTCTAACATTAAACTTTGTAGATGTCAACTTAAAATCCACCAAAATATAGATAAGAAGTTAGTGTACCAAATATTAAAAAGCCCTGCCATCGAAATGACAGCAGGGCTTAACTTCAATATCCAGATAATATATTTATCTAAAAAAGGTACAGTTTTTATTGATTTGTAGTGCGATATAATGAGTTTCCAAAAATCAAAAATCGCTTAAAATCAATATTTTGACATCTATTGACGTGTACTGAAACCCTTACTTAACCTCTGTAAGGATATAATTACGGTACCAGTATATCATAAATAATAACAAAATCTTGACTTTCCGAAACATAATGATTTTCCCGAAAGAAAGAGATCAACCTAAAAAATTACTGTCTTACTTATGTAATGTTTCTTTAATATAATATAGAAATAAAAAGTATGTAAATGAAAAGATTTATCACATTACTTTTAGTGTCTCTATCTACAATTTTGCTTAATTGCATGCTCTAACCAATCAAGCAATTCTTTAGATGGCGAATACCGTTGAATAAACGAGAGTAGAAATGAAGTTGCCTTTACCATTTCAGGTAACAAAGGAAATAGCAACAAAGGAGAGGCCGACACCTTTACAATTGATAAAGACAGTGCAACAATCGAACCGACTGGCTCTAATATCATAAACCGAAAAGAGAATTATACCTTCAAGGATGACGTATTCACTGTAGATATTTCAGGAACAAAGCAGGAGTATTACAAAAAGGATAGTGAAGAAATACAGCGACAAGTAAAACCCTCAAACTATTTGATATTCTTTATACAATAAAAACGCTTTTGTACTGACCCCAAAAGTTAGATTTTTTCTGTCTAACTTTTGGGGTCAGTACACACCCGCATAGCGGGTATTTTTTTGTCTCGCACCTAGCGGAGTGAGACAGGCTAATAGTCACATAATAAAAAATTTACTTAAAGTCAGATTTTAAATACTTTAGAATAGTTCTTTCTAAAACTTACCCCCAAATTTTTTTGCTCGTATAATTCATCAGGGGTTTGGGGATTCCCCAAAATTCAAATCATCCCAAAAAGTACATACACTTTGTGTATACAAATTTTAGGATGATTTTGGGAGTGTGTGTATACAGACTCTGAGCTCGCAAAGTCATATTATGAGAAATCTTTCCTTCTCGATAAAATAATCCCAAAAATCAATTTGACTGTCATTTGTGTGTACAAATATTTTAAGAAGATATATAAAAAACGCTGCAAAATTTTTAACAGCGTTTCCTTATTTTAAAATTCTCATATGTCTTTCTTTTTTATGGTTAGCATCATAGTATTCCAGCATCGCATGATACAAACGAGCCTTCGTTTTATCTTGTTGTTTAATTCCATGAAGAAATAATTCTGCTCGCTTTAATTTCAATATGTATTCACATATCTGATCAAAATCCTTATCCATATTACTTTTGAAAATAAACATCTTTTTCCTCCATCACATCAACTATTTTTTGCATCAAAATAGACATATCCATTTTGTTTTCATAGCTTATTCTCCCAACTACAGTTGCAAGACGGGCTATAGAATTGATATTCTTTCCGACTTGTTCCAACTCTTCTGTTAAAGGAACTAAACCTTCAAAAGAGACTTTTTGGATGTTCAAATCTGTTCGTATTAATTTTTGTCTAGCAAACTCAGAAAAATTACGAATATTTTCCTTCCTCATACAATCATTTAATTTTTTATTTTCTTCTTCCGTCAAAAACACCTGTTTCAACACAGATTTTATTCTCATGGTCCTATCACCTCGTTTTCTTATTTAGTCGTTTTACAAGTTCTTTCACTTGTTTACTTGTCTTCTTTTCATATTCTATCATCAGCTCAACGCAGTAGTGAAATATCCTTACATTATCCAAATCCTCACTTTGTTCTGCTATTCTTTCTAACTGACGTAAGTTATTGATAATTCTTCTAACTTGAAATATAAAGTCATGATAAGATTCAAAATCAAATTGAAGATAAATAGGCGAGCTCTTAAATAACATTTTTCTGGCATAAGAGGAAAAACTTAGATGATTTGTCATTTCAATCAAGTTATTCACTATTTCATTTTGCTCCTCAGTGATGTAACATTTCTTTAGAACAGTCCTATATCTACTCATTTATCATATACTTCTTTCGGGCATTTTCATGGGCAATAGCTTTGCACTCCAGCATACGTTCCTGCTTTAAATTCTCCATAGACTTAAATAAATACGCCAAAGGAGACGTCGCATCCTCAGGAATCCGTTCAATCATGCTAATGACTTCATCACTAGTTACATACCCACTAGCCAAATACTCGCCTATCTTCATCTTCTGAGCATGTGTTAAAGTGTAATTGTTAGGATACAAAAATCTATCATTGTACTTATAAGAAATGGATTCTAACAAAGAATAATATTTGGGTGGAATATAAGTTTCAGGCTTTCTAGAACTATTATCCAGTATATTCTCAATCTCTTTCTTATTCTTATTCTTACTCTTGTTCTTAATCTCTTGCGTTACATTATCATTTTCATCCGTTACTGTAACGTTACAGTCTAAAACGAGTTGTGGCTCGCCTGTAATTAGTGCTTTTTGTTTTTGTCTATGACGAGCAACACGTTCCCTAGTTTGTTTTCTAATCTTTTCTAGTCCATCTATATTCTGATGTTTCTCCCATTTTGGAATGGTAATAGCGCCATCTATGATTTCTATCATGCCAAATTCTTCAAACATGCTGAGAGCTAATTTTACAGATGTAGCCTTTCGCCTAAACACTGTTGAAAGCATCTCTTCTGTGTAATAAACCTTGTTCCCTAGACTTAATATGCCACTATTATTTTGCTTTCCTGCAAGCACCAGAATTTTAAACCATATTACAATAAGAGTATCTCCTTCTGGCATTGATTCTATTAGCTGAATTTTTTCATCATCAAATATATCTGTTGTTATCTTGATCCACTGAACACCATTCATACGAGTACCTATCTTTCATATTGCTTCAACCATCTTGTTACTGCTCTTTTATCGTATAAAGTCACTCCATCAATCACCATGGTTGGCATTCCTTCTTTCGTCCATTTTTGGATTGTTGTCGTAGATACATCTAACCACCTAGACAAACCTGACATACGAACCATAGGTTTATAAAGTTCTTTATCTTCAAATACTCTTGCTACAGCATTTGAAATCATCTCATCATAGTGAGCACGTAATTGCTTCTCTAATTCTTTAGGAAGCTGGACAACTAAAGTAGTTTCCGACATAAATTCACACCTCATTTCTAAATTAAATAAGCTCCGAAACCATTTAATTTGTTATTCATTTTGAATTATATATCCTTTTTGAATTTTTGCCAAGCTTTTTTATTCAAAAAGAATAAAATGTGTTATAATGATAAAAAGGAGGTTCTTATGACGAATCATATTACTAAACTGATAGAAAATAGCGGAAAAAAATTGACAGAAATTAGCGAAGCTACAAATATAGCCTATCCTACACTTTCTGGATACAATCAAGGAATCCGCAAACCTAAAAAAGATAATGCTGAAAAATTGGCAAAATACTTTAATGTTTCCGTCGCTTACATTATGGGACTTGATAGCAACCCACACGCTCCATCAAATCTTAAAATTGTTACAGATAGTTTCAAAACATCTAAAATTGGTTCTGTGACACCTTTTAAAAGCGATATGGAGAAGTTAAAGAAGAGCATCGAATTTGGCGAAAGGGCATTAGCACTACCACTTGATGATAGTTTTTCAGATGAATTTCGTCATATATTCTCAGAATATCTAGCTGAGAAAAACAAACGTTTTATGTCTGAGTTTATAGATTATATGAATCACCAAAATAAAGATTCTAAAGTTTGGCAGAGCTGGATTAAAACAGACGAATACGCTATCCGCCAAGAAGATAGAAAAAATAGATAGACACTCATTTCTCAATTACATAAGCTCCGAAAACTTAGATACGGAGAAAAAATGTCTATACACAAATACAAAACAAAAAAAGGAATCCTATACTATGTCAGCTTTTACATTGGCTTAGATGCTTATGGAAAGAAAAAAAGGCACTTAAAGAGAGGGTTCAAAACCAAAAAAGAGGCAAAATTGTACGAAGCTCGTTTAGAAGCTGGTGTCGTTGCCCCCACAGTAAGTACCGACAAACCTAACCCCAAAGTCACTTATAAAGAACTTTATCAAGAAAGGTTTAATGCCTATGTTGGTACCGTTGAAGAAACAACTTCTTCCCAAACTAAGAATATCTATCGAATACATATTCTACCAATATTTGGCGATAAATTTATTGACCAAATCAGTCCTTTAGACTGTCAAAACTTTATTACACAAAAATCTCAGACTTTCAAAAATATCAAACAGATAAAATCCTATACCTCAAAAATTTTTGATTTTGCAATCAACATGAACTACATTGATCGAAATCCAATGAAGAATGTTATCATGCCTAAAATCAAAAAAACTAGATCAGATAATTTTTGGTCACTGGAGGAATTACATCATTTCCTTGATATAGTGAAAGAAACCGAGCCATTTAAACATTTTGCTTTATTTAGACTGCTTGCATTTAGTGGACTACGAAAAGGGGAGTTATACGCTTTAAAATGGGTTGATATTAACTTTGACAGCAATCTATTGAACATAGATAAAAGTCTAGGAAGAATTGACGGTAAAGCGATTGAAAAGAGCACAAAGAATGAATCTTCAGTTCGTACAATCTATCTTGATGATGAGACAATCGATATTATTAAGCAATGGAGAAATTTCTATCTGAAAGAACAATCTCAGCTTCCTCTTACAAAGCTGAATATTAGTGATGAATATATGTTCTCTTACATATCAAGTAATGACAAAATTGAACCTTTGCATGCTGATTACATTAATAACGTACTGAATCGAATTATTAAAAAGCATAAATTAAAACCAATTAGCCCACATGGGTTTAGACATACACATGCAACACTTATGTCTGAAATTGGAATCGATCCTTCTAATACATCAAAACGTCTCGGTCATGCAAGCAGTCAGGTGACATTAGATGTCTATACTCACACCACAAAAACTGGTGAGAAAAACTCTATTGACAAATTTGCAGACTATCTCAATAAAGCAAAATAAATCATGATTTTAAAAATTTAGAAGAGGTTATCAGAAGGTTATCACAAAGCTATTTGAGCTCAAAAATCGACAAAAAAGCACTTTGCAAAATTTTTGCAAAGTGCTTTGAAACGTTGATATAATCGTATTGATTAACGTTTTGAGGCAACTGACCTTGTCAGGTTGCAGCCACATTTGTAAGCGACTAAAGTCGCAACAACTGTGTCAATTGCACCAATTTAGTAAGAAAGTAGAAAAAAGAACACCCCGAAAGGTGCTCTGTATAAGTATAGTAATTCTTTCGAATTAACGTTTACTAAATTGTGATGCTTTACGAGCTTTCTTAAGACCTGGTTTGGAAAGTATGAATTTCAGTTGGACTAAAAACAGCGTAATATCAAGACTTTTCTCCGCTTTTATAAAAGCTTTTTTCCAATCAAATTCAACTAATTTTATCCGAATGGTGTGGATTTTACCCCCAAAATTACAGAGAATGGAGCTGATAAACACTAAACGTTCACACCATTAGTTAAATGATTTTTTGTTCATCATTTTTCTTAGATGATAGAACTTCTAATTTATTTCTTATTCAAGCAAAAACAACCTGCTATAAGTAAGAAAGAGGAAGATACAAGAAAAACACGGCGTAAAAACCGATTCAGTTCATTGTCCTCAATCCTTGTCTGCTTCATTTTCTTTTACGAGATCGTTTTGTGAATCTTTTTCAGAGAGTTTTTGATCAATATACTTGTCAATGTTTTCATAAAATTCCTTGGTCGCTTCACTATCTAATGTTGGCGAGTTCTGAACTTGATTCACTTTCAATTGAACAGATTGAATACCGTAAGAGGCTTGTTTTTGGTGGAGTGTTTCTAATTCTTCTTCTGAAATCGGATCTCCAACAACCGTCAAGACCAATTCATTGTTACTTGACTTGTAGACTTGATTAATAACCGTATAATTGGCGAACTCTTTTCCTACAAACTGTTTGATCCCTTCTTTGCGCGCTTGATCTATCGTCAGAGTGACTGCCGAATAGCTAGCTGGAAGAATCAACAATACAATCAAAGATATCAAGCCAATTCTCATTTTAATGCTCAGCTCTTTAAATGAAGTTAAAGGAGATTTTCTCATCAAAATTCTTGTTCCAACAATGTTGGCTAGCATGATAAAGACACAGTTGATCAAGAAAAGATAGAGAGCCCCCAATAAAAATCGTACATTCCCATTAGCTAAACCATAGCCAGCAGTACAGATAGGCGGCATCAGAGCTGTAGCAATGGCTACTCCTGGCACGATATTGTTTGCTTCTTTTTTCCTTGAACCGATCACACCAGCAATCCCACCAGCAATAGCAATGAGGACATCCCAAATGGTTGGAGAGGTTCGTGCAATCAACTCGCTACTTGCATAAGACAAGGGAGAAATCCAGAAATACAGAGTCGAGACAAGCAAACTGACCAACACTTGAGTCAATAAAACCTCTAGAGATTGCTTGATTAAACGCGTATCAAAAATAGCTAAACCGAATCCCAGTCCAACAATCGGTGTCATGAGAGGTGAAATCAACATGGCTCCTATAATGACAGCTGTTGAATTCATATTTAGTCCGATAGAGGCAATAAAAATTGCACACATCAAAATCGCTGTATCTCTCAATCGAACATGAAGGTCATCGTATAATTTCTCACGGTATTCCCGTGTTGAATAATTGGCAGTCATTTGTCCTCTCCTCTTTCCTTATTTAAATTGGTATAATAATTAAAAATAACAGCTGATAAACAGCCAAAAAATATGAGCCCATAAATCGTCAAGAAGACACTGGTAATCCTTCCAATCAAGGTCACAGCTAGGAGATCCCCGTAGCCGACAGTCGTCGAAGTCACAAAAGCATACCAAAGACCGTCTCCGTAATTTGTGATAGCAGGTTCAACTAGGAAAAGCACGCCTCCTGACCCAAAAACAAAGGTCACAAAACTCAGAGCAAACCGAGTAAAACCCGTAACCTGCATAATATGCCATAACATTTTTAAACGTTTCATTTGTTCTCCTTATTCATACTAGCTCCTGACCGAGCCGTTTTTTTCCAATAATCAAAGTGAAGATAGGACATGATCTCCATCAGAGAAAGATAGACAAACTGATAGATCTGATTTAAGCTGATTATCAACTGATATTGTTTGAAAAATGACTGGAAGAAAGACCAGATATGACTGTCTTGAATCAGTCCCTTCTTAATATCAGACAGGATATTAGCTAAAGCTCCCAAGGACTGAAACGGTAAATCCTTGACATTTATATAGATCCGGTCCACCACATCATTCAGACTGGTATCTTGGATGGCATGAAATTCTCCAAAGAGAACTCCTGCCGCTCCAAGAGTAGAAACAAATTCCACCAAATAATTTCTGAGGAAATTTTCTCAACCTTTTCCCATAATGTGTTTAGTGCCATCCATAACGATCCCAACCAGAAAAAGGAAAGAAAACAAGCAAAGAAATTTTGCCGTAAATCCCAAAAAGCTTCAAGACTTGGTGTTGTTGGTTTTTCTAACTCTAAAACCAAGATGGTCATAATAATTGCTAGAACAGCATCTGTCAATACAATTAATCTGTCTTTCTTCATCGGATTGCATCCCCTTTCTTTTTTGTAACATTCTATCTTATCGCATAATATTGGATATTCTTTCATAATCCGACTACAAACAAAAATAAACCAAAAAGTATGTCCCTATTATACTATATTTAACTCTAGAAGTATTCATCCATCTAATTAATAAATATATCATATTTCACAATAAGTGAATACTATCAAAGATTCATCCCCTTTCACTTCATCATGTAGTGTTGCTTAGATTTATCAAAAACAACCAAATTTGTATTAATTTCAAGTATCACCTAGTTACAAAAATTTGGGGTGAACAGAAAAAGCATCCCGTATTTTTGATACGAAATACTTTCAATAAGTTTAAATAAGTTTTAACGTTTACTAAATTGTGATGCTTTACGAGCTTTTTTCAAGCCTGGTTTCTTACGTTCAACTTTACGTGAGTCACGTGTAAGAAGTCCTGCGCGTTTCAATGAATCGCGGAAGTCTGGGTCTACTTGAAGAAGGGCACGAGCGATACCGTGACGGATAGCTCCTGATTGACCTGCGTATCCACCACCTACAACGTTAACGAAAACGTCGTATGAACCTGCAGTTGAAGTAACTGCGAATGGTTGGTTGATTACAAGACGAAGGTCAGCGTGTGGGATGTACTCTTCAACATCTTTTTTGTTAACAGTGATTTTACCAGTTCCTGGAACAAGGCGAACGCGTGCAACAGCGTTTTTACGACGTCCAGTACCTGCATATTGTGCTTGTGACATACTTTATTGTTCCTTTCCTTAGATAAGTCCTGAAATATCAAGAACTTCTGGTTGTTGTGCAGCGTGAGTGTGCTCAGCTCCAACAAATACTTTCAACTTCATACCTTGAGCGCGTCCAAGAGTATTGTGTGGAAGCATACCTTTAACTGATTTCTCAATCAAACGTACTGCATTTTTAGAACGAAGTTCACCTGCAGAGATTTGTTTCAATCCACCTGGGTGGTTTGAGTGAGTGTAGTAGATTTTATCAGTTGCTTTTTTACCAGTCAATTTAACTTTTTCAGCATTGATAACAATCACAAAGTCACCTGTATCAGTGTGTGGTGTAAATGTTGGTTTGTTTTTTCCGCGAAGTACGCTAGCAACTACTGCAGAAAGACGTCCAAGTGGTACATCAGTTGCGTCAACTACGTACCATTTACGTTCAACTTGGCCTGGTTTAGCCATAAATGTTGTTTTGTTCATGATTTCTCCTATATATAGTTCGATTTTTGTTTACGGTGATGGGTGTTCCTTCCCATCGAAAAGTATTTGGAAGGTTCCGGGGCCTTTCAAATGGGGTAAACAATACCGCCTACTATAATACCAAATTTCACCCCTAAAAGTCAATAGATATGAAAAATATTTTTCTGAATTCCACTCTTTTTATCTCTAAAAAACCTCGCTTTCGCGAGGCTCTTCTATTTATAAGATAAGGCACGTTTAAAGGTTTTCCAAGGACCTAAATCATCTGTTTGCAGAACGAGGCTAGCATACATACGTCCGATAAAGACTGTTGCCGTTACTGCAAAAGCAATCGTAATAGCAAGCGAAATCCAAGCTTCTAACCCATTTGCATAACCATTAATAGCTCTAAACGGCATGAAGAAAGTCGAAATAAAGGGAATATATGAACCAATCTTCAAGATGAGATTGTCACCAGCTGCACCTAGAGCTGTCACTCCAAAAAAACCACCTATAATCAAAATCATCAAAGGCGACAAGGCTTTTCCTGAATCCTCAGGACGAGAAACCATAGAACCTAGGAAGGCTGCTAAAACAACGTACATAAAGAGGCTAACCAAGACAAACAATAAGGTGTTGAGCGAGAAAGCCTCTCCTATATGGTTTAAAATACCAGATTGTGCCAAGATTGGTAGGTCTTTAAAGAGAAGAATGGCAGCAAGTCCACCCACGACGTAAATGCCAATATGGGTCAAAATAACAAGAAGCAGAGCCAGCATGCGAGCGTAGAAATAATGACTAGCTCGGATACTAGAGAAGACCACCTCCATAATTTTGGTTCCTTTCTCGCTAGCCACTTCCTGAGCAGTGACACTAGCATAGGTAATCAAAATCATATAAAGGAAGAAACCAAGCCCTGCGGCCGCAAAGGTTTGAATCATTTTTTTATTTTCCTTGGATTCATCAATTTTCTCCGTAAAGTTAACTGTTTGTTCCAAGCGTTTTTCCTGTTCTTGGGACAAATTAGCCGCCGAGCGATTGAGTTGGTATTGCAGTTCGTTGAGCTTATTGGTTACTGCTAGCTTGATGCCTGTTTCAAGAGAAGTTTCACCATGATAGACGGCCTTGAGGACGCTGTCCTCTTGGTCAATGGTTAGGTAACCCTTGATTTTCTCATCTTTGATAGCAGCTTGGGCACTGGCTTCATCCTGATAATCAAAGTTGATACCATTGGTACCCTTGAGCCCATCTTCCACAGATGGCACAGTTGTTACTACTGCTATCTTACTATTCTTGGCCATAGAAGACCCTTGGAGATAGCCAATTCCTACAGATAAGGCTAAAAAGAGGAACGGCGAAATCACCATAAAGAAGAAACTCCACGATTTGACATGTCGAAGATAGGTTTCTTTCATTACAACCCACATATTTCTCATACTTCCACCCCTGATTCTAGTTTAAAGATTTCATCGATTGTTGGCGCTTGCTGGTCAAAGGTTGCGATATATTGCCCTTGAGTCAAGATTGGGAAGAGTTCCCTTCCAGCGCTCTCATCCTCCAAGATCAATTTCCAACTGCCTTGCTTGGTCAAACTCACCTGTTTGACATGAGGAAGATTTTCCAATTCTTCCTTGCTTCGTTCACTTGAAACAAAGAGACGCGTTTTCCCGTATTGATTGCGGACATCCTGAACCGGCCCATGCAAGACCACACGGCCATCTCGAATCATCAGAATATCGTCACAAAGTTCCTCAACATTGGTCATGACATGGTCAGAAAAGATAATGGTTGCCCCACGTTCTTTTTCTTGAAAAATGACTTGTTTGAGCAATTCTGTATTGACTGGGTCCAATCCACTGAAAGGCTCATCCAAGATAATCAAGTCTGGCTCATGAATCAGAGTAATGATGAGCTGAATCTTCTGCTGATTTCCTTTTGACAGACTCTTAATTTTATCTGTCAGCTTTCCTTTCACTTCCAACCTCTTCATCCATTGAGGGAGTTTTTCCTTGATTTCCTTGGCATCCATGCCTTTTAGAGTCGCCAAATAGCGAACTTGTTCAAGGACTGTCAATTTAGGCATGAGACTGCGTTCTTCAGGTAGATAGCCAATCCGAGCGTAGGTCTCTTGACGAATATCCTGACCATCCAGACTGATTTCTCCTTGATATTCTAAAAACTTCAAAATACTGTGGAAAATCGTTGTCTTCCCAGCACCATTTTTTCCAACTAGTCCCAAAATACGACCTGGTCGTGCTTGAAAGTCAATACCAAACAAAACTTGCTTGGGTCCAAAACTTTTCTCTAGACTTCTTACTTCTAGCATCTTTCACCTCCGAAATGTCTTGCACTCATTATACTCCTTTTTGATAGCCTTTACAATGATTTTTGTCCATTTTTATCATCCTCATTTTAGTAAAAAATCTTGGGGTACTTTGAGTTATGAGTACATTATACAGTGCTA
This sequence comes from Streptococcus mitis, assembly GCF_000960025.1. Taxonomy (GTDB): domain Bacteria; phylum Bacillota; class Bacilli; order Lactobacillales; family Streptococcaceae; genus Streptococcus; species Streptococcus mitis_DH. Next base: position 275,095 of record NZ_JYGQ01000004.1, read on the forward strand.
AACTCCAATTTATCTTCTCTGTTCCTCAACTGTCTATTTTTGATCCTGAATTGTTATTTGAAAAGCAAAAATCCACCCCGAAGGATGGATTGATAAGTTAACGCACTTCTGCATTGACTTTTTCTTCAAGAGACGCTTGGATTTTTTCCATGTAGCGTGCGACTTCTTCGTCCGTTAAGCTATCTTCTGGATTTTGGAAAGTCAAGCTATAAGCCATTGACTTCATACCAAGTCCCAATTTTTCGCCTGAGAAGACGTCAAAGAGTTTGATATCTGTCAAACGTTTTACGCCTGCAGCTTGGATAGCGTCCACAACCTCTTGGTGAGTCACTTCTGCCTTGAGAAGGAGGGCAACGTCACGGCTAACTGCTGGGAATTTCGTGATTTCCACAAATGGAGCAGCTGGTTGAAGGGCAGCTTCGATGGCTGAAAGGTTGAGCTCAGCTACATACGTTTCTGGAATATCGTAAGCCTTAGCAGTGACTGGATGCACTTGCCCAAGAAAACCAAGAACTTGGTCACCGAGTGAAATGACTGCTGTACGACCTGGGTGGAGGCTTGCAATTTCAGCTGTAGCTGTATAGGTCACTTCTAGTCCCAAGCGAGAAAAGAGGGCTTCCAGGATTCCTTTAGCATAGAAGAAATCAACTGGAACTGCTGCTGTTTGGAAATCTTTTTCAGCAACCAATCCTGTCAAGGCAAAGGCAAAGCTGTTGATCTCATTTGGAAGTTCTTCTTTTGGATTTCCTGTTTGTTCAAAGACTTTTCCAATCTCATAAAGGGCCAAGTTTTTATTCTTACGAGCTACGTTATAAGCCACCGTATCAAGGATACCTGAGATCATATTTTGACGGAGGACAGAACGGTCCACTGTCATTGGCCACATGAGTTCAGTAAGATTAGTTGGTTGAGCCGTAAACTCAACTGCTTTTTCAGGAGTTGTTAGAGCATAGGTGATGATTTCTGTCAAACCTGCTCCTTCAGCAATAGTACGAACTTGGCGACGCAATTTTTGTGTGGCTGTCAATTCACCAGCTGTACCATCGTCTTTTGGAAGGCTGGTTGGCAAGCGGTCATAACCATAGATACGAGCGATTTCTTCAAAGAGGTCTGCTTCGATAGTGATATCCCAGCGACGACGTGGAACGCTGACTGTAAAGCTGTCTGCATTTCCAGAAAGGCCAAAGCCAAGACGACGGAAGACGTCTTCTACATCAGCGTATGAAAGCTCTGTTCCAAGAACACGATTAACATCGGCAAGAGTTGAAGAAACTTCTACATCGGAAGTTTCAAGCTCACCCGCTGAAACGATACCCTTACGCACAGTTGCACCTGCAAGTTCGGCAATCATACTAGCTGCCGCATCAAGGGCTTCGTTAACAGTTGCCACATTAATTCCTTTTTCAAAGCGAGAAGAAGATTCTGAACGAAGATTGAGGCGACCGCTGGTCTTACGGATAGATTTCCCATTGAAAACAGCAGCTTCAAGGACAACACGACTAGACTTTTCAGAGATTTCTGTTGCTTGACCACCCATGACACCTGCAAGAGCTACTGGCTTGTCTGCGACAGTGATAACTAAGTCATTTGTTTCCAAATCACGTTCTTCACCATCTAAAGTCACCAATTTTTCACCAGCACGCGCTTCACGCACACGGATGTCAGTCCCTTCAAAGGTATCCAAGTCAAAAGCATGCATTGGTTGACCAAAGTAGAGCAGGATGTAGTTTGTCACGTCCACCACGTTGTTAATAGGACGGATACCTTCATTCATAAGAAGGTTTTGCAACCATTGTGGACTTGGTGCGATAGTCACATTGTCCAAGATACGAGCTGCATAGTAAGGCGTCTTGTCTGTCTCAATGCCCACAGAAAGAGCATCTGCTGCAACTTGGTCAGTTTCTGAAAGAGTAAATTCTTTAAAGTTGACTGCCTTATCATAGATAGCTGCTACTTCGTGAGCCACCCCACGCATAGAAAGGGCATCCGCACGGTTGGGTGTGATAGAAAGTTCGATGATTTCATCATCCAAGTCTAGATATGAGAAGACTTCCTCACCTGGAACGGCATTTTCTGGCAAGATTTGGATGCCATCTGCGAATTCCTTAGGTACAACTGAGTCAGAAATTCCCAATTCACCAAGTGAACAGATCATCCCAAGTGACTCAAGACCACGGATTTTCCCTTTTTTGATTTTGTAATTGTCAGCGATGCGAGCTCCTGGAAGAGCCGCCATAACCTTGATGCCAGCACGCACATTTGGGGCACCACAAACGATTTGACGGGCTTCTTCTTCGCCAACGTTAACCCGACAAACATGGAGGTGAGTTTCTGGCACATCTTCGCAAGACAAGATCTCACCGACGACAATTTTTGAGAGACCAGCAGCCGGTGATTCGACACCTTCTACCTCGATCCCTGTAGTTGACATTTTTTCAGCCAACTCTTGTGATGGCACATCAATGTCCGCCAATTCTTTTAACCATTTATAAGATACAAGCATAATTTAGTTCTCCAGAATGACAGTTGCCACTCTGGTTCTTTTCCTTTCCTATCATTTCAATAGAAGAATCATCTTCTTACCTTAATTTCTTTCTCAGTAACCAATCCGTATCTACTTTTTGACCAACCATAAAATGATGTTGGCTAAATTTTTCAAAACCATATCGATTATAAAACGCTTGAGCTTTTGTATTATGCTCCCAAACACCTAGCCAAGCCCAAGAAAAACTATTTTTTGTAGCAAGTTCAAGAGCAAATTCAAACAGTTGCTTACCTAGTCCAAATCCTTGGAATTTTTGTAGCACATAGAGACGTTGAATTTCAAAAGCATCCTCTAATTCTCTCTCAGTCTGAGCACTTCCCCAGTTGACTTTGAGAAAACCAGCTATCTCCTCTTCATGCATAATGAAGTAGGTTTCGGATTCTGGATTTTCCAACTCAGTTGACAAAACTCTCAAACTATAAGCCTCTTCAAAGTATTCCTGTAACTGCTCTTCCGTATTATCATGAGCAAATGTTTCACGAAAGGTTTGTTTGGCAATTTTGGACAACACCTCAACATCTGCCATTTCTACTTTTCTAATCATTATTTAAACTGTTCTGAGAAGCGGACATCTCCTTGGTAGAATCCACGGATATCGTTGATTCCGTAACGGAGCATGGCTACACGCTCTTGTCCAAGACCAAAGGCAAAGCCAGAGTAAACAGTCGCATCGATGCCACTCATTTCAAGGACACGTGGGTGAACCATACCGGCACCCATAATTTCGATCCAACCAGTTTTCTTACATACGTTACAGCCTTCTCCACCACACTTGAAGCAAGAAACATCCACCTCAACAGATGGCTCTGTGAATGGGAAGTAAGATGGACGCAGACGGATCTGACGCTCTTCACCGAACATTTTTTGCACAATCAACTGAAGGGTTCCTTGAAGGTCTGCCATAGAGATATTTTTCCCAACAACCAAGCCTTCAATTTGGTGGAACTGGTGACTGTGGGTCGCATCGTCTGTGTCACGACGGAAGACACGCCCTGGTGAGATCATCTTCAAAGGACCTTTAGAGAAATCATGGGCATCCATGGCACGCGCTTGAACTGGAGACGTGTGAGTACGGAGTAAGATTTCTTCAGTGATATAGAAAGTATCCTGCATATCACGAGCCGGGTGGTCTTTTGGAAGGTTCATACGTTCAAAGTTATAGTAGTCTTGCTCCACTTCAAAACCATCCACGACTTGGTAACCCATACCGATGAAGATATCTTCGATTTCTTCACTAGTTTGTGTCAAAACGTGACGGTGACCAGTCGCAACTGGACGACCTGGAAGCGTCACATCGATACTCTCGCTAGCCAGTTGAGCCGCGACTTTCTTTTCTTCCAAGAGCTTAGCTGTTTCTTCAAAAGCAGCTGTCAAGACATCACGAGCTTCGTTGACGTGTTTCCCGATAATTGGACGCATCTTAGCAGAGACATCTTTCATCCCTTTGAGAATTTCAGTAAGCGAACCCTTTTTACCAAGGACAGAAACACGCAAATCTTGCATCTCTTTTTCATTTTCAGCAGTAATCTGCTTTAAGCTAGCCAGCGTTTCTTCGCGAAGCGCTTTTAATTGTTCTTCAATAGTTGACATAATTCCTCCATCAGTCTCTCGTAGATAAAAAGAAAACCACATGCCAAAAACTCCACTCGGAGCGTTGACACGCGGTACCATCCGTTTTCATCTGACAAGTCAGACCTTCATTTCTAAATCCATGCGCAAGTGAATTCACCCAGCTTTCATATAGAGAGCTTGCAGTCACGGCTCTCCTCCCTGTCATACTTCCCTTGAGTTACTAGTCTTGCAGATTTCTATTCAATTACTACATAGTTTATCAGATTTTTAGTTAAAAAACAAGTTAGATTAGACTAATTTCAGTATAAAAAGGAACAAGACACAATGCACTACCTATTTGTAGGGCCTGTTTCATCTGCTTTCCTTTTCAACAAGAGAGTTGCTGCTTGATTAAAACCATCACACCAGTTATACCATTTTGCTTCATACTCATCTTGAGCTAAGGTATGATTTTTTAAATCCAGAACAGAGTAGATTTTTCTTTCTTCGCAGGCTTGCGCATAGAGATGATATAGTTCATCACCACCATCTCTATCCCACTCAGCAGAAATCGTATCCCGACCTGCCAATAAAGCCTGATAAGCCCTGTGATGCCCATCTGTAATCAACAAGCAATTTCCAAAGGCAAGAATACTGATTGGATCGACTTGGATTGTTTCTGCCGACTGGTAAAGCATCTGAATATCTTGCAACTTCTTTTCTGATAAGTATAGTTGAGTCGGATGAAGATCTGCTATATTGACTTTCATTTCTTTCTCCTCAAAGGAATTTGATACTCACTTCTGCTTGCCTTTAAATCGCAATTGGAAGCGGAGCTTATCATAAAAGGGAAACTCGATAAACAGGACTCCCAATCCGACACAGAGACTGGCAAGTACATCTGATGGGTAATGAACTCCCAGATAGACTCTTGATACCAGCACACTGACTAGGTAGAGAACAAGGACGATTTGCACGATTTTTCTCCAGACCGGATCTTTAATCCGCTGACTAAGAATAACAATCAGAGAACCGACCATCAAGGTTACAGCCAGAGAATGGCCGCTTGGAAAGGAAAATCCCTTCTCCTCAACCAAGTGTAAAATAGCTGGTCGTGGGCGCTGGTAGATATTTTTAAAGGTCACGATTAAAAGACCTGCCAAAGCCAGATTTCCCAGCATGAAGAAACTTTCTATCTTCCATCTTTTACGATAAAAGACAAAGGCTGCGATGGCAACCCAGGTGATAATCACTGGGATATCAATCAGGCGTGTAATGGCTCGGAAGAGAGTAGTCAAATAATCTGGCAAGTCTCCTCGAACGGCTGTCTGTATCGGTTGGTCAAAACCGACCAGCGTTTCAGGGTAAAATTTGACCATGTAGCCAAGAATAACGAAAAGTAAAAGGGCAAAACTGCCCTTCATTAAAAATGTTTGTTTATCTTTCATAGTGTTTTAAGGTTGGTTTCAAAAGGACGTACAACAACCAGAATGAAACGGAAAAGATTACACCCTCAATCAAGTTAAAAGGTAATACCATGGTCATTAGGTAGTTGGAAAGTCCCAAAATTTTTCCAATATCAAAGTTAGCAAACTTAGCGTACAAAGGAACAGCATAAACATAGTTGAGAACCAACATAGCCACGGTTAAACCAATAGTTCCAGCTAGAGAGCCTAGTAGGAAACGAAGGGTTGTCCGTTCCTTTTTCCAAATCAAAGCAAATACGATGACAAAAACTCCTAAAGCTACGATATTCATTGGCAAGCCAATGTAAGTATTCACTCCCTGGCTGTTAAGAAGCAATTTCAATAGTGAGCGAAGCAAGAGAATTCCTAGAGCAGCAGGCAAATCCATGACCACCAGACCCACAAGGACTGGCAAGATACTAAATTCGATCTTGAGGAAAGATGCCGCTGGCAAAAGCGGAAAGTCAAAGTACATCAGCACAAATGAGATGGCTGATAAAATCGCAATGGTCGAAAGTCGACGTGTGTTTGTCATAACAGGTTCCTCCAATTTTCTATAAAATCAGAAGAAGTTAGAAAGGATTCCTCTATCTATTCTCACTTTTTATATTCCAAAAGTTCCCTCTCACCCTATTAAGGAAATTCAAGCAAGCGGTTACAGTTTAGCTATAAATCTATCAGAACAGACAAAGCTATTCTTTCGTCTTCTCCCATCCAGACTATACTGTCGGTTGTGGAATCTCACCACATCAGCTTGCGCTCGCGGACTTATTTAACTAAGATGTTTTAGATTTATCTAGGCGTCGCAGTCGAAGATAATACTTAAAGTATATCGAGACAAGGCAACGACGAGAAAGCTAAAATAGATAGTCAAATTTACCGCCGGTCGGGAATTTCACCCTGCCCTGAAGACTCTTTTATCATAACAAAAAACGCTTGCAAGCGCAAGCATTTTGTTCATTTTCATTTTCATTTTTTATTTCAATTTATCCACTTCATAGGTATGAACGAGCTCAAGACCTGCAAAGTTCTGCTGGCGAAGAGCCTCATAGACAATCATGCAGACGGTATTAGACACATTGAGACTGCGGACATGTTCATCATTCATGGGAATACGGAGAGCTTTCTCAGGATGTTCGCGCATAAAGTCCTCCGGCAAGCCCTTGTCTTCACGTCCAAAGAGAAAATAATGGTCGTCGTCAGTCGATAAATCCACATCAGAATACACTTTCTCAGCAAATTTTGAGATCAGATAGAGTTTGCCCTTCATCTGAGACATGAAATCCTCCAAACTCTCGTAAAAATAAATCTCTAGCTTATCCCAATAATCCAATCCAGCTCGCTTCATCTTGCGGTCGTCAATAGGAAAGCCCATTGGCTTGATGATGTGGAGGGGAGAATTGGTCGCAGCGCAAGTACGCGCGATATTGCCTGTATTTTGTGGAATTTGAGGTTCAAATAATACAATGTGATTTGTCATGACTTGCTTCCTTTTACCATTGCAAAAAAATAGCCACACTGCCCGGAGTCAAGCTCAGCAAACAGCGTGGTTAAGGCATCGTTAACTTACCTCACAACAGGTTTGAAGTAAATCAGCGAAACTACTTTCTTAGTATAACACTTTCAGAATCATTGTCAATAGAAACGACTTGATTTTTTCAATTTTTTCAAGCTATTTCCAAGGGTTGTAAAATCGTCCCTGATTCTGCAAGATAAGTAGTAAACTAGCTACTAAAAACAAGGTTGCCAAGAGCAAGGTAATATAATCTCCTTTTTTCAAGGCCTGATAACTATACCAAGTGCGTTTTTTCTCTTTCCCAAAGCGTCGAAGCTCCATGGCGGTCGCGATGGTATCAATGCGTTCTAGCGAGCTAAAAATCAAGGGAGTGATAATGCGCAAATTGCCTTTGATTCGTTGCATTAGAGAAGCTTTCTTGGATAATTCCATCCCACGCGCTTCCTGAGACATCTTGATTGTAAAGAATTCTTCCTGCAAATCTGGAATATAGCGCAAGGTCAGACTGACAGAATAGGCAATCTTATAGGGCACACCAATTTGATTTAAACTGGAAGCAAACTGACTAGGGTGGGTTGTCATCAAAAAGATAATAGCCAGAGGAATAGTGCAAAGGTACTTAATAGCCAAATTTAGCAGATAAAAGAGCTCTTGACTGGTCAGAGTGTAGGCACCGATTCCCTGCCAAATCACACTTCTCTCTCCATAAAGTCTAACCCCATACTCGGGAGAAAAGAGATAGACCATCAAAACGTTTAAAACGGCAAATACCGTCGCAAAAACGGCTACAAAGGAAACATCTTTAAAACGGATTTCTGACAAATAGAGGAGAAATACCGAAAAGATGGCAATCAGAACAAGCAGTCTGGTATCATAGCTAATCATTGCAGCCAATGATACGAGAATGAAAAAGAGGAGTTTACCAGCGCCTGACAAGCGATGAATCACAGTATCTCTATGCTGGTAACCAATTAATTTTGCTTGCATCCTTCTCTCCTTTCTTTGTAAAATGCCGTTAAAGCAAGTGGATCCACGTCGAGTTTCTTAGCCAAGTTGAAGATAGAAGTTTCTTTTAGATTGGCTTTTACTAACAGCTCAGGACTGCTCAAAAGACTAGCTGGATCAGTATCGGCAATCAATTCCCCATCCACCATGACAAGAGCCCTATCCGAATAATCCAGCATCAATTGCATATCATGGGTAATCATGACAATGGTATGACCTTTTTGATGCAGTTCTTCAAGAAATTCCATAATTTCAGTATAGTTCTTCTGGTCTTGACCTGCAGTCGGTTCATCTAAGAGGATAATTTCAGCCCCTAAGACCAAAATCGATGCAATAGTCACACGTTTTTTCTGACCAAATGACAGGGCAGAAATGGGCCAATTACGGAATTCATAGAGACCACAGATTTTCAAGGTTTCATAGACTCTCGTTTCAATTTCCTGCTCTTCCACACCTCGCAAACGAAGTCCCAGAGCCACCTCATCAAAAATCATATTTGTTGAAATCATTTGATTAGGATTTTGCAGCACATAGCCTACTCGTTCCGCCCGCTCTGCAACAGAATCTCCTTTGATATCCTGTCCTTCCCAAAGATAGCGGCCTTCCGTCTGAATAAAGCTACTTAATGCCTTGGCAAGGGTTGATTTCCCTGCTCCATTTTTCCCGACAATGGCAATCTTTTCACCCTTTTTAATATCTAAATGAATGGATTTTAAAATCGGTCTATCATCATAAGAAAACGACACGTCCTCTAGTCTAAAGAGTGACTGCAATTCTGGGGTTTCTTTTACCAGTTCCGTCCGCAACTGAATCTGGCCTTTTGAGATAGACAAGTTATCTAGATTTGCTAACTGTTCTTCATTGACTAAATCCACACCCAATTGACGGAGAGTGGTTAGATAAAGGGGTTCTCGAATTCCATTTTGGGTCAATAAATCAGTCGCCAGTAGCTGGTCAGGGCTCCCATTAAAGAGGATACGACCATCGTTTATCAAGACAATCCGATCCACAGGACGATGCAGAACGTCCTCCAAACGGTGCTCGATAATAAGTGTCGTCGTTCCCTCTTCCTTATGAATCTGGTCAATCAATTCGATAATATCCTGACCTGACTTAGGATCCAGATTGGCGAGTGGCTCATCAAACAAGAGAATCGGACTTTCATCAATCAAGACACCAGCCAGACTGACCCGCTGCTTTTGTCCACCTGACAAATCCTGAGGTCGCTGAGTTAGTAAAGGAAGAAGGTCCAGCTTTTCAGCCCATTTATGAACACGGCTTTTCATCTCTTCTAGACTTGTCACATCATTTTCCAGAGCAAAAGCCAAATCCTCTGCCACAGATAAACCGATAAACTGCCCATCTGTATCCTGCAAAACCGTGCTAACCAGATGAGACTTATCATAGATACTCATATCAAAGGCCGCTTGCCCCTTGATCAAAAATTCTCCAGACGTCTGACCCTTGTAAATATTTGGAATAATTCCATTCAAACATTGACCCAAGGTAGACTTGCCTGATCCAGATGGGCCAACAATTAAGACTTTTTCTCCCTTATAAATAGTCAAGTCCACTCCTTGCAAGGTCGGTTCTTGTTGCGTTTCATACTGGAAAGAGAAATCCTTCCACTCAATTATAGCTTCTTTCATCTTACTCTCTTCATTCGCTTCTTAGACTTCTATTTTATCATAAATCTACCCCTTCTTGCAGTCTCTTCTCTTAAAATCTTAGCGCCAACAAGATTCCTAGCCTAAATTGCTTACCCGACTAGCCTATAAACAGCAAAAAGACTGGTTGCCCAGCCTTTTCCTTTATGTTAATCCTTTTTCAAACTTCCTGAACGAGTCTGTGTACGTGAATAAGCTAGCAGGAGAAGGGTACCTGCGATAGCTACAGTTACAGCATTACCAATACCTGCAACAATCCCTTGGGCAAATACTTTTTCTGCCGCTTCATGATAAATCGCAACATCTCCAAGTGGTGCCAAAACACCCCAAACAAGAGCATTTGCAACAATCTGAATGAGGTTAAAGAAAACAATATCCTTCAACTCAAAAACACCCTGTGTTACTCGAATGTATTTTCTAAAGAGTCCTACAGATAGACCAAAGAGACCGCTAGCGATAATCCAAGTCCACCAAAGACCTCCTGAAACAGCATCTTTCACTGCATGTCCAATTAATCCTACAAATAGACCAACTACGGGCCCAAAAATGATTGACAAGAGGCTCTGCAATGCATACTGAAGCTGAATGTTTGTATTTGGAACGGGTGTCGGGATACTGATCATCCCGATGACAACAAAGAGCGCAGCTCCAACACCGATAGCAACAACTTGTTTAATTGATTGATTTTTCATCTATATTCTCCTATTTTATGCTTCTATTTTCTTTATTTCAATGGTCCAAGATGAACCGACACCCACATTATAGGCCTTGGCAAAGGAACCTTGGTTGATAGCCAAACCTAAACGATAGAGAGAGTTGATGTAAAGGATGGGTTGCCCAATTCTCACATCTGCAAATGATTTGCCATAAACAACCTGATTTTGATAGACCAGCATATCTGCATGATAGATAGTCACCTCAAAACGGTCACCGAATGCTGGTCCCAGCTTGTAAAACTCTTCTCGTGTGATAGAGGTCCAAAGCGAGCCGAAACGCACATCCAGAATATCAATAGCTCCCTTCACCAAATGGTCTTCAATGATGGTCTCTACGACTGGAAGCTCCACAATCTGATCCACACTGAGCTCTGGTCCCACTTCCTCAAAAGAAATGTGACCACTGGCCAGTTTAGCACCAGTATAGGCATAGACATCACGACCGTGGAAGGTATAAGAATGCTCTGTATTTTGACGTCTATTGGCCACTTCAGAAATCTCACGAATAGCTACAATGCCAACGTGTTTCTTGATAAAAGAAAGCGTCCCATTATCTGGCGTGACAATGTATTGATTTTTTGCAGTCTTGGCAACCACACTCTTACGTTTCGAGCCGACACCTGGATCGACCACCGATACAAATGTCGTTCCCTCAGGCCAGTAATCCACCGTCTGAAAGAGACGATAACTCCCCTCAAAAATATTATAAGGCGTAATATCGTGCGTCAAGTGATGAATTTTTAAGGTTGGAGATTCTTCTAAAGCCACTCCAATCATAGCCGATACCGCACCATCTACCAGACCAAAGTCTGATTGTAATACCAGTAAATTATTATTCATTTTATCTCCTTATACACCCTTTATCATACCATATTTCAGAGAAAGTCGCTAATAGCTATTTCAATTGCTTAGGGTATAGTTTTACCTTATAGCAAATTTCCTACTAAAAACTCTGGTGATTAGCTAGTAGGTGCATTTTTTCTTGAAAAAAGGTATGATAGTTACATAATGAAGAAGTAGGTTTTATTATGAAAATTATCCTTGTCGGAGGGGGAAAAGTTGGTTCTGCCCTCTGTCGCTCCTTGGTTGCAGAAAAGCATGATGTTTTACTGATTGAGCAAGACGAAGCTGTTCTCAATCATATTGTTAATCGCTTTGATATCATGGGCATCCTTGGTAACGGGGCCGATTTTACCATCCTTGAGCAAGCCAGTGTCCAGGATTGTGATATCTTTATCGCTCTGACTGAATACGATGAAGTGAACATGATTGCAGCCGTTCTAGCCAAAAAAATGGGAGCTAAAGAGACCATTGTTCGGGTGCGAAACCCTGAATATTCTAACTCTTATTTCAAGGAAAAGAATATTCTCGGTTTTTCTCTTATCGTTAATCCTGAGCTCTTGGCTGCCCGCGCTATTGCCAATATCATTGACTTCCCCAACGCCCTCTCTGTCGAACGTTTCTTTGGAGGACGGGTCAGCTTGATGGAATTCACTGTTAAGTCTTCTAGCGGTCTTTGCCAAATGCCCATTTCTGATTTTCGGAAAAAATTTGGCAATGTCATTGTCTGTGCGATAGAGAGGGATCATCAAATTATCATTCCAAGCGGTGACATGACCATACAGGATAAAGATAGAATCTTTGTCACTGGTAACCGTGTTGATATGATGCTCTTCCATAATTATTTTAAATCTCGTGCCGTGAAGAGCCTTCTTATTGTTGGAGCTGGTAGAATCGCCTATTATCTACTAGGTATCCTAAAAGACAGTCGTATTGATACCAAGGTTATTGAAATCAATCCTGAAATCGCTAGCTTCTTTAGCGAGAAATTCCCAAACCTCTACATCGTTCAAGGAGATGGTACCGCAAAAGATATCCTGCTGGAAGAAAGTGCTCAAAACTATGATGCCGTTGCGACTCTAACAGGGGTCGATGAGGAAAATCTGATTACCTCTATGTTCCTTGACAGGGTAGGTGTACAAAAAAATATCACCAAGGTCAATCGTACCAGTCTCCTCGAAATTATCAATGCGCCTGATTTTTCAAGTATCATCACACCTAAAAGCATCGCTGTAGATACGATTATGCACTTTATTCGTGGTCGGGTTAATGCCCAGTATTCAGACCTTCAGGCCATGCACCATCTAGCCAATGGCCAAATCGAAACCCTGCAATTCCATATCAAGGAAGCTAATAAAATGACTGCCAAACCTCTTTCTCAACTAAAACTGAAAAAAGGGGTTCTTATAGCAGCCATCATTCGAAAGGGCAAGACTATTTTCCCTACTGGGGAGGATATGTTGGAAGTTGGAGACAAGCTCCTAGTAACAACTTTGTTGCCAAACATCACCAAGATTTATGACTTGATTGCGAGGTAAGAAATGAATAAAAGTATGATTCGTTACCTCCTTTCAAAATTACTTTTGATTGAAGCTGTTCTCCTCTTGGTTCCTGTAGCTATCGCTCTCTATTACCGTGAATCGAGCCAAGTCTTTACGGCCCTCTTTTCAACAATAGGGATTCTCGTATTACTAGGCGGTTCAGGAATTTTACAAAAGCCAAAAAATCAACGGATTTATGCCAAGGAGGGAATCTTGATTGTAGCCCTCTGTTGGATCCTTTGGTCCTTCTTTGGCGGTCTCCCCTTTGTTTTTGCTAAGCAAATTCCCAGCGTTATCGATGCCTTTTTTGAAATCAGTTCTGGCTTTACAACTACTGGAGCAACTATTCTGAACGACGTTTCGGTTCTCAGTCGTTCCCTCCTCTTCTGGCGCAGTTTTACCCACTTGATTGGAGGGATGGGAGTGCTTGTTTTTGCACTTGCTATTATGGATAATGCCAAGAATAGCCACCTAGAGGTGATGAAGGCTGAGGTTCCTGGCCCTGTTTTTGGCAAGGTTGTATCCAAACTCAAAAATACTGCCCAGATTCTCTATCTCCTTTATCTAGCTCTCTTTTCCCTCTTTGTCATCATCTATTATCTGGCTGGTATGCCCCTATTTGATAGTTTTGTCATTGCCATGGGAACAGCAGGTACCGGAGGATTTACCGTCTATAACGACGGGATTGCTCACTATGGTAGCTCACTGATTACCTATCTGGTTAGTATCGGAGTTTTGGTTTTTGGGGTAAATTTCAATCTCTACTACTACCTTATGCTCCGTCGCGTCAAGGCCTTCTTTGGAGATGAAGAACTTCGAGCTTACTTGGTCATTGTACTGCTTTCTACAGGCTTGATTAGCCTTAATACCCTCTATCTCTACCCAGGATTTTCCAAGAGTTTTGAAATGGCCTTCTTCCAGGTTTCCAATATCATTACAACGACTGGTTTTGGTTACGGAGATATTACCAACTGGCCCCTCTTCTCCCAGTTTATCCTTCTCTTCCTCATGGGAATCGGTGGTTCTGCTGGTTCAACCGCAGGTGGACTCAAGGTTATCCGAGGCCTAATCCTTTCAAAAATTGCTAAAAATCAGATTTTGTCAATCCTATCTCCCCACCGTGTTTTGACCCTCCATGTTAATAAAACGGTGATTGACAAAGATACCCAGCATAAGATTCTCAAGTACTTTGTCATCTATTCTATGATTTTGCTATCCCTTATCTTTATTGTCAGCCTAGATAGCAATGATTTTCTGGTTGTAACCAGTGCTGTCTTTAGCTGTTTCAATAATATCGGACCTATTCTAGGAACCACTTCTAGCTTCTCAATCTTTAGTCCTATCTCAAAAATTCTCCTCTCCTTTGCAATGATTGCAGGGCGCTTGGAGATTTACCCAATCCTACTTCTCTTTATGAAGAGAACTTGGTCTAAGAGATAAAATACAACCACACCTTGTTTCCTTACAAAGTGTGGTGTTTTTATTTTCATACTCTTCGAAAATAAAATTCAAACCACGTCAGCTTCCTAGTTTGCTCTTTGATTTTCATTGAGTATCAAATACCTCCCGCAACTCAACAAGTATCTTTGAATCCCGGTCAGACATTTCAATACCTGACTTAAGGAATTTAAGAGCCCAAAAACAACCCTCAGTCGACTGACCGAGGGTTCCTTATTTCATTATTCAAGAACTTGATTAGTTCAACGCATCCAAGGCATCATCCATTGAAAGAACTTCGTGGAAGACACGTTGTGTCAATTCAGTTTTTTGTTCTGGAGTGAGGTATTTAGTGTTTACACAGTATCCAGAGATACGTACGATAACGTCTTCACCTGACATGATCTTTTCGTAAACATCGTTCAAGTCCATAACGTTCAAGTTAACGTGTTGTCCACCGTTTTCAAAGTAACCATCAAGGATTGTTACCAAGTTATCAACTTGTTCGTCACGAGTCTTACCAAGAGCGCGAGGTGATACTTGTGTAGTCAATGAGATACCATCAGCTGCATAACTAAAGTCAAGGCTAGAAAGTGAGTTCAAGTTTTGCAACCATCCACCTTTAGCTTTGTTAGATGGGTTAGCACCTGGTGAGAAGAATTCAAGTTTAGACAAGTTGACAGAACCATCTTCGTTGAGGTATACACCTTTGTGGACTGGTGAGTTACCAGTTTGTTTAGAGTAAGCAACGTTAGATGTGATTGTCAAAAGTGATACTGTAGCTTCAGCGTCTTTGTAAAGTTTGTGGCTACGTAGACGAGTTGTGTAAGCTTCGATCAACCATTCTGCCAATTCGTTTGAACGTGGGTCATCTTCACCCCAACGTGGGTATTCACCGATTGTTTCGTAATCGTAGATGTAGCCATTTTCGTCACGGATTGGTTTAACTGTAGCGTATTTGATAGCTGACAATGTATCAACAGTGTTGGCAAATCCACAGATACCAAATCCCATGTTCGCACGTTGTTTAGTTGGCAAGAAGGCCATTTGAACAGCTTCATAGTTGTACTTATCAGTCATGTAGTGGATGATGTTCAAAGCATCTACGTAAGTGTCAGTCAACCAGTCAAGAGATTTTTCAAAGTTAGCTTTAACTGATTCAAATTCAAGAACTTCGTCACGGATTGGTTCGATGTCAAATACTTTGTAGTCTTTGTGAACATCGTCGTAACCACCGTTCAAACCAGTAAGAAGGGCTTTCAATACGTTTACACGCGCACCGAAGTACTGGATGTTGTGGCGTTGTTCTTCATTTTCTGGGTCAAGTGGAGACACACAGCATGAGATACAGCTCATTTCACCATATCCGTCTTTAGCCATTGTTGTTACACCTTCGTATTGGATAGAAGAGTGTTTGTGGCTCATGTGCATACAGTAGCGACGGAAGTTGTATGGCAATTTGTCAGTCCAAAGAACTGTCAAGTTTGGTTCTGGAGAGTTACCGATGTTGTCAAGAGTGTTCAAGAAACGGTAGTCCATCTTAGTAACACGGTGACGACCGTCGTTACCCATACCAGCCATAGAAGTTGTGATGAAGGTTGGGTCACCTGAGTACAATTGGTCGTAAGCTTTTGTACGAGCAAATTTAACTGTACGAAGTTTCATAACGAAATCATCAACGAATTCTTGGATTTCTGATTCAGTAAATGTACCACGAGCAAGGTCACGTTCTGCAAAGATGTCCAATACGATTGGTACACGTCCAAGAGATGTTGCAGCACCGTTGATAACACGGCAGACAGACATGAAGGCGATGTTAACCCATTGGATAGCTTCTTTAACGTTCATCGCTGGTTTGCGAACGTCAACTCCGTAAAGGTCACCCAAGCGAACAACTTGTTGCAATGCTTGGTATTGAAGATTGATTTCTTCACGAAGACGGATTGTTTCTTCATCGATTTCTTCGATTGCATTCCAGTCGTTTACTTTTTCTTGCATCAAGTAGTCTGCACCGTAAAGAGCAAGACGTGCGTAAACACCGATGATACGTCCGCGTGAGTATGCATCTGGAAGACCAGTTACAGTGTGAGCGTGACGAGCGCGACGAATGTTTGAAGTGTAAGCACGGAAGATACCGTCGTTAACTGTTGTTACGTATTTAGTAAAGATTTCGTGAACAGCTGGATCTGGTTCGTATCCATTTTCTTTCAAAGTAGTTTCAGCCATACGGATACCACCTTTTGGCATGAAGTTCAATTTGAAGAGTTCATCGTTTTGGATACCGAAGATAACTTCGTTTTCTTTATCGATAAATCCTGCTGGGATATCAGCGATAGATGTTGGACGAGTGTCCATTGGGAAACGAGTTTCTTCGTAGTGTGCTTTAGTTTCTTCTACAATTTTTTTGATGTGAAGTGAACGTTCTGTTGGTCCTGCAAGGAAGCTTTCGTCTCCATCGTAAGGTGTGTAGTTAGCTTGTACGAAGCGTGATACACTTGCTTTTTCTTTCCAATCTACGCCTTTGAAGCCTTCCCAAGCTTTGTCAAAAATATCTTGTGCTTCAACAACTGTCTTAACAACCATGTTAATGTCCTCTTTTTTCTTTCTAGTAACAGCCATCTGTTACATTCATGAGACAAGTATACCATACAGTAATCGTTTTCAACAAGTGGAAAATCCCTATTTCCACACTTTCTTTTCTAAAACAGTCTATATTTTATCCCAAACTGTATTATATTTTTGAAAAAAATAAAGCCTTTTTTCTTTTTTTCAGAAAAAAGGGTATAATAAAAGAAAATAAGCGGTAAAAAGGGGACTAGGCATGTTGATTTTTCCTTTATTAAATGATTTGTCAAGAAAAATCATCCATATTGACATGGATGCCTTTTTTGCTGCGGTAGAAATCAGAGATAATCCTAAACTTAGAGGAAAACCTGTCATTATCGGAAGCGACCCTCGGCAAACAGGTGGGCGGGGAGTCGTTTCCACTTGTAGCTATGAGGCGCGAGCTTTTGGTGTCCATTCTGCTATGAGTTCTAAAGAAGCCTATGAACGTTGTCCCCAGGCCGTCTTTATCTCAGGAAATTATGAAAAATATAAAGCTGTAGGACTCCAAATTCGAGCTATTTTTAAGCGCTATACAGATTTGATTGAACCTATGAGTATTGACGAAGCCTATTTGGATGTGACAGAAAATAAACTCGGCATCAAGTCAGCTGTCAAAATCGCTCGTCTCATTCAAGAGGATATCTGGCAAGAACTTCATCTAACTGCTTCTGCCGGTGTTTCTTACAACAAATTCTTAGCTAAAATGGCGAGTGATTATCAAAAACCACATGGTTTAACAGTGATTTTACCTGAACAAGCTGAAGATTTTCTCAAACAAATGGATATTTCCAAGTTTCATGGAGTAGGAAAAAAGACGGTAGAACGTCTGAATCAAATGGGTGTTTTTACTGGCGCAGACCTACTTGAAGTTCCTGAAGTGACTCTGATAGACCGCTTTGGCAGACTGGGCTATGACCTGTATCGAAAGGCTCGTGGCATTCACAACTCTCCAGTCAAATCCAATCGCATCCGTAAGTCAATCGGCAAGGAGAAAACCTATGGAAAGATTCTCCGTGCCGAGGAAGACATCAAAAAAGAACTGACTCTCCTATCAGAAAGAGTCGCTCTCAATCTCAATCAGCAAGACAAAGCTGGAAAAATTGTCATTTTGAAAATCCGCTACGAGGACTTTTCAACTCTTACTAAACGAAAAAGTCTGACTCAAAAAACACAGGATGCTAGTCAGATAAGCCAAATAGCCCTGCAACTCTATGAAGAATTAAGCGAGAAAGAAAGAGGTGTCCGCCTGTTGGGGATTACCGTGACTGGATTTTAAAACCTTGAAGAGCTAACTCTTCAAGGTTTTTCTTATACAAATAAACGGACAAAGCTATAAAGTAGCAAGATACTACCAAGCACGATACGGTATTTACCGAAAAGGGTGAAGTCGTGTTTTTTCACATAGCTGGTCAAGAAACGAATAGCGACCATGCTGACTGCGAAAGCTACTCCCATGGCAACCAAGAGCAAGAACAATTGCCCGAAGTCCAAGAGCTGTCCTGCTTTTATAAATTTGAAAATCTTTAATGCGCTAGCTCCAAACATAACTGGAATTCCAAGATAGAAGGTAAATTCTGTCACAACAGAACGACTAGTTCCATTCAACAAACCACCGACAATCGTTGCTCCTGAACGGCTAGTCCCTGGTAAAAGAGCAAGAACTTGGAAGAGTCCGATATAGAAGGCTGTCGTATAAGGAAGCTTGTCCAACTCTGTTACACTTGGTTCAATAGCACGAGCTTTATTTCTCTTTTCCAAATAGATAAAGGCAATCCCATAAATAATCAACATGAGAGCAACTGAAACCATATTATGGAAGTGAGTATCAAACCAATCATCAAACTTAAATACTGCAAGCAAAGGTAAAGTGGCAACCAAGACCTTCAACCACAGTCTCCAAGTCTTACGAACTTCCTGCTTGTCCTTAGTCGGTTTGAAAGGATTGAGCTTGTTAAAGTAAATGACCATAACCGCTAAAATCGCACCAAGCTGAATCACAACATTAAACATGGACATAAAAGATTCATTCTGATTTTGGTATTGGATAAACTCCTCTGCTAAAATCAAGTGACCTGTACTGGAAATCGGCAACCATTCCGTAATTCCTTCAACAATACCGAAGAAGATAGATTTTAAAATTTCAATAAGATACATAGATTACTCCTTTTCTATCTCCCATTATAGCATATTTTAGCTCTCTTTAAAAGGCACCGATACTGCCGCCACCTCCGCCTCCAGAGAAGCCACCGCCAGAACTTCCACTTCCAGAAGATACGGAATAGGTACTTGCTGTGTTTGCGATGCTGGCATAATGGCTCATTTGCGCGCTTGAATGATAAAACATACCGTGCCAGCCATAATCTACATAGAGATTGATATCTGGATTTCCCACTTTAATCTGATGAACCTTCATCAAATGGCTGACCTTGTCCGCATAGCCAAATAAGGTCGCATAGACCAAAAGGCGATTCCAGACCACAATACTTTCCAATTCAGCCTGATCCAATCGTGCAATCTCACGCAACATATTTTCAAAACTGGTCCAGAGATAGTATACTTCTGCTCCTGCTTCATTTAGGACACCATCACGATTATCTAATCGAAGCTTCCAATAATAGAAAACAGCCAACGCCAAACCTAGAAAACCAAGTATTGGCAAGGGGATGTAAAGATAGCCATAAACATCCAAACTGTACAAGAACAAACCAAATCCGATAAATAGGGGCAAGATAGTCAAGACCCCCATACCCACTTGCAAGGCCTTTTCCCCACCAGTTAAAGGACGATAATAATCTGGGAGCCCCCAGAAGGAAATTCGTTTTCTCACTCCTTCTTGCATCTGGTTCAATACTTCTTCAAAAGAAGATTTGAGCTGACGCCCCTTTGCTTGAATCCGTTTTTCATCAGAAGCTTTGGCTCTACGATAAAGACTATCAGATACCTTGTAATCCGCAAACAAATTGGAAAGAGTTTCTTCTTTTTTGCCTGAAAAAGCCAGATTTAGACAGTCTTTCTCAAAGCTTGACAAACCATCTTCTTTTACTAGCCTCAAACCAACTGCATCTCCTTCTGAAATGATAGAGACATTTCCACGGTCTATCACATCTAGCAAGGTAGCTTGAATAAGTTGATCAAAGGTAAATTTACCTGCTCCTTTTGTTAGAGGACTCACTTCCTCCAAGGAGGTCGAGTAGACTGCTTCTGATAAAACCATAGGCTCTAATTCCATTGGTGGTTCATAGATACGATGATTTTTGGCATATTTGACCGAAGGAGTGGTCTTTCTTCTATAAATAAAATAGAAACAGACACTTAATAACAAGGAGATAGAAAGTATCAAAGGGAAGACCCAGGTAACGAGTTGTTTACTTTGCTCTTTTTCTTTAAAAATCGAGTCTTCTATCTTATTAAATTCTTCTAAACGATTTCCTTTCAATCCCTGATCCCTAGCGCTAGCAAAATTAGTTCGAGGCCAGTAGGCATGCAATTCAACTCCACGCTTAGGCGGGAGATTGTCTAAACGGATAGTATAATCAAGGTTACTCTTTTCAATCGTTCCCTCTCTAAAAAGTTTCCCTGTATGGAAAAAGAGTTTTTCAGCCCCCTTGTCTCCCCTTACATGAAATTCAAACTTTCCAATAGTTCCTGAACTATCTGTCAGAGGTTGCCAATTTAATTCAGCGATGTCATCATATAGAAAAAGCAAATTTTTTAAATTCCATGTGAGGTCAACTTCAACTATGTCACCCTCCTGACCTGAATTGTAGACTTTCACAGTATAACCATTCGCCTCTTCTGTCACTTCGCTAGTAACGTCTGTCAGTTCAGCACCGTTTTTCGCAGCCTGAACCTTTGGATGAGGATCAATGTCAAATCCACTAGGCATCTTACCTGCACGTCCAAGTCCCACGATTTGGCCCTTAAAGTCCTCCTCAAACTGATAAACTATCTTTTGTCTAAATTCTGCCGTATTGTCTGCATGAATATACAAATCTCCTTGATAAGAGTTTATCTTGAAATCAATGGCAAAAACAGAGAGTGGAAGAAGGCAAAACAAGCCTAACACCAGTAAGAAAAAAGTTTTTTTCATCAACTAATCCCCCTTTTTATCTTTGCTATCATTATATCATTTTTTCTCAAGTAAGGGCTTACCTATATTGAAAAATAGAGTTTTTTTCGATAAAATAGGAGACAGTTATTTTTTAATAGATTAGAAATAGGAGAAATCATGAGAAAAATATACTTATCTATTTTCACAAGTCTCTTGCTGATGCTGGGACTTGTCAATGTTGCCCAAGCCGATGAATATTTACGCATCGGGATGGAAGCAGCATATGCTCCCTTTAACTGGACTCAGGATGATGATAGCAATGGGGCTGTCAAAATCGATGGGACTAACCAGTATGCTAACGGATACGATGTTCAAATCGCCAAGAAAATCGCTAAGGACTTAGGTAAAGAACCTTTGGTTGTTAAAACAAAGTGGGAAGGTCTAGTTCCTGCCCTTACTTCTGGTAAGATTGACATGATTATCGCAGGTATGAGTCCAACTGCCGAACGCAAACAAGAAATTGCCTTTTCAAGCAGTTACTACACTAGCGAACCAGTTTTGCTTATCAAAAAAGATTCTGCCTACGCAAGTGCTAAATCTTTGGATGACTTTAATGGTGCGAAAATCACTTCTCAACAAGGTGTCTATCTTTATGACTTGATTGCACAAATCCCAGGTGCTAAAAAAGAAACTGCCATGGGAGACTTCGCTCAAATGCGCCAAGCTCTTGAGGCTGGTGTCATTGATGCTTATGTTTCTGAACGCCCAGAAGCACTGACTGCTGAAGCTGCGAACTCTAAGTTCAAGATGGTTCAAGTAGAACCAGGTTTCAAAACGGGGGAAGAAGATACAGCTATCGCCATTGGACTTCGTAAAGATGACAACCGTATTAGCCAAATCAATGCCAGCATTGAAACTATTTCAAAAGATGACCAAGTTGCCTTGATGGATCGTATGATCAAGGAACAACCTGCCGAAGCTACAACAACTGAAGAGACTAGCAGTAGCTTCTTTAGCCAAGTCGCTAAAATTCTTTCTGAAAACTGGCAACAACTTTTGCGTGGTGCTGGTGTCACTCTTTTAATCTCTATCGTCGGAACCATCACAGGTCTCATTATCGGCCTTGCCATTGGTGTTTTCCGTACTGCTCCTCTATCTGAGAATAAAGCCATTTATGGCCTACAAAAACTAGTCGGCTGGATCCTCAATGTCTACATTGAAATTTTCCGTGGTACCCCAATGATCGTTCAATCGATGGTTATCTACTATGGAACGGCCCAAGCTTTCGGTATCAACCTTGACCGTACACTGGCTGCTATCTTCATCGTTTCAATCAACACCGGAGCCTACATGACTGAAATCGTCCGTGGTGGTATCCTAGCAGTTGACAAGGGACAATTTGAAGCCGCTACTGCTCTTGGTATGACCCATAACCAAACCATGCGTAAAATTGTCCTACCTCAGGTTGTCCGTAACATCCTACCAGCAACTGGTAATGAATTTGTCATCAATATCAAAGATACATCTGTATTGAACGTTATCTCTGTTGTCGAACTTTATTTCTCAGGAAATACCGTGGCAACGCAAACCTATCAATACTTCCAGACATTTACAATCATCGCCGTGATTTACTTTGTCCTCACCTTCACCGTAACACGTATCCTACGCTTCATCGAACGCCGCATGGACATGGATACCTATACTACAGGTGCTAACCAAATGCAAACGGAGGATTTGAAATAATGACACAAGCAATCCTTGAAATTAAACACCTCAAAAAATCCTATGGACAAAACGAAGTGCTAAAAGACATTTCACTCACTGTCCACAAGGGAGAGGTAATCTCTATCATCGGAAGCTCTGGAAGCGGAAAATCAACCTTCCTACGCTCCATTAACCTCCTTGAAACGCCAACTGATGGACAAATCCTTTATCATGGACAAAACGTCCTCGAAAAAGGCTATGACCTCACGCAATACCGTGAAAAGTTGGGGATGGTGTTCCAATCCTTTAACCTCTTTGAAAATCTCAACGTTCTTGAAAACACAATTGTCGCTCAGACAACTGTCCTTAAACGCGAACGTACAGAAGCTGAAAATATTGCCAAAGAAAACCTGGAAAAGGTCGGCATGGGAGAACGCTACTGGCAAGCGAAACCAAAACAACTCTCAGGTGGTCAAAAACAACGTGTGGCCATCGCTCGTGCCCTCTCCATGAATCCGGATGCTATTCTCTTTGATGAACCAACATCAGCTCTCGATCCAGAAATGGTTGGAGAAGTCCTCAAAATCATGCAGGACCTGGCTCAAGAAGGCTTGACTATGATTGTCGTAACTCACGAAATGGAATTCGCCCGTGATGTCTCTCATCGTGTTATCTTTATGGATAAGGGTGTGATTGCTGAAGAAGGCAAACCAGAAGACCTCTTCACTAATCCTAAAGAAGACCGTACAAAAGAATTCCTTCAACGCTATCTCAAATAAAAAGAAAAGGCTGCATCAACCGTGCAGTCTTTTTACTAGCCAAAAAATGAAAAGGCAGACCCTATTCAAGAATCCGCCATCATCCAAAGATTAATCTTCAAATTTTTCATGATTTTTTTCATAGAAATCAATTAAACCTAGAGCTGTTTCAAATGAAATATTTTTTACTTTTGCACGACCCTGCGCTAGAGCAATGATAGACATTTCACGCGCATTCGTTTCTTTAGAGATACGGTAGCCTGTGATCTTCTTATCACGAACCCAGCCAACAACTGATTCTACTTTTTCAAAGTTTGACTTAGCCATGTCCTTCTCCTATTTTCTTCTTTACGATATTTAATTGTATACGTTTTTATGTGTTTTGTCAATAAAAAAACATATATTCAATAAAATTAATGATTTATTTTTCTGTTACTATCTTATTAAAGCCGATAATATATAGGTTTTTACTTGCTATAAACCATTAGTAAATACCTTTAAAATAATTGTATTATTAACTCTTTTGTTTGTAAAAATATTCATAATTTACAAATGCCAGTTCGGGATAGGTTAGACAGGTTTTATCTTCAACTTTATTCTATTTATCCAACTTTAAAACAATATTTCTAATAGTGAAAGACTTTCTCTCCACACTATTACTAATTATTATTTCTCTTCTCCTTCTTTGGTATTCTTCCTGCCTTTATAAGCACTTTTCACTTGATCAACTGGTACTATTTATTTACTTTATCAATATTCCTTTTTATTTCTTCAAACCTATAAAAAGATGAGTCGTTAGGAGACAATAGTATCCTATCTTCTAACATTTTCCACTGTTTTTATCTTCTTAGTATCTTATCACTCTTCTCAGTTAACTCAGTATAAGGTTTCTCATTAGTATTGATTATTTTTTCTAATTCCTATTATATTTAACCAAATTTCAGATTAGACATATATAAAATAGTGGATTCTAAAAATACGCCTTATATATAACAAGTAATTTTACTCCCTTACTATAAACTGAATCAAAAAATAATAGGTACTATAATGACTTGTGATAGAAATAGCGTAATCGATTTCCTAAGTCCATAGGAATCGCCCCCTTTCTTCACCCTCATTATAGCACCTATACATCAGTTGTGCAAATAATATGATATTTTTTTATTAGTCCTCAGACAAGCATATTATAGAGCGTTTCATTACCATTTAAGTTAATATAAGATGGATCAAAACCTTCCATTCGACGAATCAAGCCTGCATAATCATGCTTATCTGCCAAGGCAATCCCAATTAATACTGGTCCTGTTCCCTTGCTAGCTCGTTTGATATACTCAAAACGTGTGATATCATCATTTGGCCCCAGGATATCATTTACAAACTCACGCAAGGCCCCCGGACGCTGTGGAAAATTAACCACAAAGTAATGCTTGATCCCATCATAAATCAAGGCACGCTCTTCCATTTCCGGCATACGGTTGATATCATTATTTCCTCCAGAAATGATACAACAAATGGTTTTCCCCTTGATATATTCAGCTAAAACCTCTAAAGAGGCGATACTAGCCGCTCCAGCAGGTTCTGCGACAATCCCTTGCTTAG